>NZ_JAMYSE010000004.1:112500-226956 GCF_040321795.1 Mesorhizobium sp. M0244
CTTGCCTAACCGCACCCTCGAACCGATCTCGAGAAGCTGGTCTTTTTGTGCCAATGACATTCCAGCGACAATCCCGCACAGGATTTCGCTGAGCGACGATCTCTTCGAGATCGCGCAGGTGGGCATTGGCAATGAGAACGATCAAGTGTCTTAAGGGCAATTGGTGGATGCCTTGGCATGCACAGGCGATGAAGGACGTGATACGCTGCGATAAGCTACGGGGAGGTGCGAATACCCTTTGATCCGTAGATTTCCGAATGGGGAAACCCACCTAAGGTACTTGGAAAATCAGAGCAGCAGGGCAACTTGCTGCTGTGGTTTCCAAGTATCGATAATAGGTAACTTACCCTGAATAAAATAGGGGTAAAGTGGCGAACGCGGGGAACTGAAACATCTAAGTACCCGTAGGAAAGGACATCAACCGAGACTCCGGAAGTAGTGGCGAGCGAACCCGGACCAGGCCAGTGGCGATGATGAGACAAGCGGAACCTTCTGGAAAGTAGGGCCATAGTGGGTGACAGCCCCGTACGCGTAATGCAAATCATCGTCCTCGAGTAAGGCGGGACACGTGAAATCCTGTCTGAAATTGGGGGGACCACCCTCCAAGCCTAAGTACTCGTGCATGACCGATAGCGAACTAGTACCGTGAGGGAAAGGTGAAAAGCACCCCGACAAGGGGAGTGAAATAGTACCTGAAACCGATTGCCTACAAACAGTGGGAGCCCAAGGTTCGTCCTGGGTCACCACGTACCTTTTGTATAATGGGTCAGCGACTTAGTGTGACGAGCAAGCTTAAACCGATAGGTGTAGGCGCAGCGAAAGCGAGTCTGAATAGGGCGTTCAGTTCGTCGCATTAGACCCGAAACCGAGTGATCTAGCCATGAGCAGGTTGAAGGTAAGGTAACACTTACTGGAGGACCGAACCCATAACTGTTGCAATAGTTCGGGATGACTTGTGGCTAGGGGTGAAAGGCCAATCAAACTCGGAAATAGCTGGTTCTCCGCGAAATCTATTTAGGTAGAGCGTCGACCGAATACCCCAGGGGGTAGAGCACTGGATGGGCTAGGGGTCCTCACCGGATTACCAAACCTAACCAAACTCCGAATACCTGGGAGTAATAGTCGGCAGACACACGGCGGGTGCTAACGTCCGTCGTGAAAAGGGAAACAACCCTGACCTACAGCTAAGGTCCCCAAGTTATGGCTAAGTGGGAAAGGATGTGAGGATCCCAAAACAACCAGGATGTTGGCTTAGAAGCAGCCATCATTTAAAGAAAGCGTAACAGCTCACTGGTCTAAATAAGGGTCTTTGCGCCGAAAATGTAACGGGGCTAAAGCCATACACCGAAGCTTAGGGTTTGCAGCAATGCAAGCGGTAGCGGAGCGTTCTGTAAGCTGATGAAGCCATACCCGTGAGGGATGGTGGAGGTATCAGAAGTGCGAATGCTGACATGAGTAACGTAAGGGGAGTGAGAGACTCCCCCGCCGAAAGTCCAAGGGTTCCTGCTTAAAGCTAATCTGAGCAGGGTTAGCCGGCCCCTAAGTCGAGGCAGAAATGCGTAGACGATGGGAACCACGTTAATATTCGTGGGCCTGGAGGAAGTGACGGATCATTGAGGTAGTCCAATCTTATCGGATTGAAAGGGCTGCTGCGTGGTTCCAGGAAATAGCTCCTCCTTATAGACCGTACCCGAAACCGACACTGGTGGACTGGTAGAGTATACCAAGGCGCTTGAGAGAACTATGCTGAAGGAACTCGGCAAATTGCACGCGTAACTTCGGAAGAAGCGTGACCCTTTCATGCGCAAGCATGGGAGGGTGGCACAGACCAGGGGGTAGCGACTGTTTATCAAAAACACAGGGCTCTGCGAAGTCGCAAGACGACGTATAGGGTCTGACGCCTGCCCGGTGCTGGAAGGTTAAGAGGAGGGGTGCAAGCTCTGAATCGAAGCCCCAGTAAACGGCGGCCGTAACTATAACGGTCCTAAGGTAGCGAAATTCCTTGTCGGGTAAGTTCCGACCTGCACGAATGGCGTAACGACTTCCCCGCTGTCTCCAGCATAGACTCAGTGAAATTGAATTCCCCGTGAAGATGCGGGGTTCCTGCGGTTAGACGGAAAGACCCCGTGCACCTTTACTATAGCTTTACATTGGCATTCGTAGTGGCATGTGTAGGATAGGTGGTAGGCTTTGAAACCTGGGCGCCAGCTCAGGTGGAGCCACCCTTGAAATACCACCCTTATCACTATGGATGTCTAACCGCGGCCCGTTATCCGGGTCCGGGACAATGTATGGTGGGTAGTTTGACTGGGGCGGTCGCCTCCTAAAGAGTAACGGAGGCGCGCGATGGTGGGCTCAGAACGGTCGGAAATCGTTCGCTGAGTGCAATGGCATAAGCCTGCCTGACTGCGAGACTGACAAGTCGAGCAGAGACGAAAGTCGGTCATAGTGATCCGGTGGTCCCGCGTGGAAGGGCCATCGCTCAACGGATAAAAGGTACGCCGGGGATAACAGGCTGATGACCCCCAAGAGTCCATATCGACGGGGTTGTTTGGCACCTCGATGTCGACTCATCGCATCCTGGGGCTGGAGCAGGTCCCAAGGGTATGGCTGTTCGCCATTTAAAGCGGTACGTGAGTTGGGTTCAGAACGTCGTGAGACAGTTCGGTCCCTATCTGCCGTGGGTGTAGGAATATTGAAAGGATCTGTCCCTAGTACGAGAGGACCGGGATGGACGGATCTCTGGTGGACCTGTTGTGGCGCCAGCCGCATAGCAGGGTAGCTATATCCGGACGGGATAACCGCTGAAGGCATCTAAGCGGGAAACCCACCTTAAAACGAGTATTCCCTGAGAACCGTGGAAGACGACCACGTTGATAGGCCGGGTGTGGAAGAGCGGCAACGCTTGAAGCTTACCGGTACTAATAGTTCGATCGGCTTGATCGTTCTCATTCCCAATGCCCATCGTGAACACGATGGATGGCACAGAAAACAGCTTCTCGAGCAACGTGCGTTTTGCCGACCTGGTGGTTATGGCGGAGCGGCTGCACCCGATCCCATTCCGAACTCGGCCGTGAAACGCTCCAGCGCTGATGGTACTTCGTCTCAAGACGCGGGAGAGTAGGTCGCTGCCAGGTCTGCCAAGCGCACGTTGTTAAATCTTCTCCTTACGAACAGGCCCGCCAACGGGACTCCGGGCCGCGCAAGCGGCCCTTTCATTTGGCGGGAGCTTGAATCCAGTGAGCCAAGGCTTACTTCTAGGGTTGACGCGGGGTGGAGCAGCCCGGTAGCTCGTCAGGCTCATAACCTGAAGGTCACAGGTTCAAATCCTGTCCCCGCAACCAAATACGAAAACGGCCCGCCTTGTGCGGGCCGTTTTCGTATTGCTGGGCGATTGTTTCGATCCCCGTCAGGCCTCGCACGAAGCCGACACCCGGGACACCGAGACAGATCCTGCCCCCCCACCAAATTCCTTGCAATGCAAGCATCAAACCCCGGTAGCCTTACGGCGCTGGGGTTTTTGTTTTGGGGCGTGCTGCCAAACACCGAAGCTCGCGCGCCGGGACGGAGTTCCACGTCCTTGCCGGCACCTGAATGTGCTGCATGGATGCAGCTCTAGCCGGCATCCCGGTTGGTCAAAGCGATGTGGCAGCAGCCGGAACCGTGGCCCGGCGTCCAGGTGACGTTGTCGAAGCGCACCCCGGTGGCCTCGAACAGGCCGCGGTCGAAGGCGCCGGCGATGCGGCAGAGCGTGGCGAGCTTCTCGTCGCCGACGCCGGCTTCGACCCAGGCGTCCTTCAGCGGACAGCGCTTGACCTTGAAGGCGATGCGGCCTTGGCTGCGTTCGACGTCGGTCGGATACATGCGGCCGCCATCCGGGCTGACGGCCAGGAACGCCTCGCCGATCGCCGGTGCGTCGTTCGGGCCGAAATCGGCGAAGGCCGCCGCCGCAACCTCCTTGCCGCGTTGTTCGATGGTACGGATCATGATCGCCTCGGCTTTTTCCGCGCCAAGTTCCGCAGTCAGCTCATCGAGGAGCAGACGATAAAGATCGGCGCGGTTGCGGAAGGCGGAATCGAGTTCGCGCGACAGTTTTTCGGCTCGGGCTTCGGCGTCGGTCATGAGGCGTCCTGTTCGATCCTTGGCAGTCTTGGCGCTGCCGCCACAAGCGCCTTGCCGATTGCAGATTGCGGCGCGTCGATGACGTCGCGGGCGTCGCCGCTCTCGGCAATGCGCCCAGCGTCCAGAATGGCGACGCGGTGAGCGATGGCACGGACGACGCCGAGATCGTGCGAAATGAACAGATAGGCGATGCGCTCCTCGCGTTGAAGGTCGAGCAGCAGCCGCAGGATCTGCGCGCGCACCGACACGTCGAGCGCCGACACCGCCTCGTCGAGCACGACCAGCGACGGTTTTGTGGCGATGGCGCGGGCGATTGCGACGCGTTGACGTTGGCCGCCGGAAATTTCGTGAATGGCGCGGCCGGCGAGACCTGGGCTGAGGCCGACGCGCTCCAGCAGAGCGGCAATGCGGCGCGGGCGTTCGGCTCGCGAGGCGATATGGTGGATGCGCAAGGGATCGTCGAGCACGCGCGCCACCGTGGCGCGCGGGTTGAAGGCGGCGAGCGGATCCTGAAACACCATCTGCAGACGGGCGCGCCGGTCGCGCAAGGCAGCGCCGTTCAGTGACAGGAACTCGCTGCCTTCAAATTCGATATTGCCGGCGTCGGGTTCGATGAGCCGCAGCATCAGCCGAGCTATCGTCGACTTGCCGCTGCCGGAAGGTCCTGCCAGCGCCAGCGTCTCGCCAGGTTCGATGTGGAAGGAAACATCGTCGACCGCGGCGATGATCTTGCCGCCGCGACGGTATCGTTTGGTCAGGCCGGAAACGGCGAGCAGCGGACCGCTCATGTTCCGGTCTGCCGCAGCAGCGGCTCGACGTCGAGGCCGAGATGAGCTTCGAGCAGCGCCCTTGTGTAGGCGTGACGCGGCGCACTGACGACCTGCGCCGTCGAACCGAACTCGACCAGTTCGCCATGCCGGAACACGGCGATGCTCTCTGCAAGCTCGGCGGCCAGCGCGATGTCGTGGCTGATGAACAGCAGCGCCATACCGTCCTCGGCCACCAATTGCCGAATTAGCGCGACGATCTCGGCCTGCACGATGGTGTCCAGCGCGCTGGTCGCCTCGTCGGCGATTAGCAGTTTCGGGCTGGCCGCGATCGCTGCGGCGATGGCCACGCGCTGCTTCTGACCGCCGGATAGCTGGTGCGGGTAGGCGCGCATGGCGGCATCGGGAACGGGCAGACGGACGCGTTCGAGCAGGTCCCTGGCCCTGGTATAGGCGTCTCGCCAGGCAAGGCCGAGATGGGCGTGCGCGACTTCTGCGATCTGTTTGCCGACCGTCATCACCGGATCGATGCTGGCCGAGGGGTCCTGGAAGACGAAGCCGATGTCGCGACCACCGAGGGGGAGGCTATTGCGAAAAAGGAAAGATTGGCGATCCTTGGCGCCCCGGGATGGCGATGGGGGCACCCAATCGATGCGGCCCTCTATCCTGGATGAGGCCGGCAGCAGCCCGGCAATCGCAAGCGCCAGCGTGCTCTTGCCCGAACCGCTCTCGCCGATGATGGCAAAGCGCTCGCCAGTCGCGACGTCAAGGCTGATATGTTTCAGCGCCGCGACCTCAGCGCCGTCGCGGCGATAAGTCACCGACAAATCACCGATCGAAAGCAGCGCCGTCACGACAGGCTCCTCCTCACCGCCGTCGTCTCGACGACGCCTTCGCCGGTGAGATACACACCGAGCACGGTCAGCACGAGCGCTACGCCCGGAATGATCGACAAAAAGGGCGCGGTGCGCAGCACAGCGCGGCCCTCGGCGATCATGCCGCCCCAGGTTACGCGGTTGGGGTCGCCAAGGCCGAGGAAGGACAATGCCGCTTCGGTGAGAATCGCCGCGGCGACGATCACCGACGACAATGCCAGTACCGGCGGCAATGCGTTGGGCAGCACTTCGCGAAAGGCGATCTCCAGCGGATGCATGCCGATGACGCGGGCGCCGGCAACAAAATCGCGCTCGCGGATCGACAGCACTTCGGCCCGCGCCACGCGTGCCGGTCCTGTCCAGGCGCCAAGCGCTATCGCCACGACGACGACGCCGAGCGATGGCCCGACGATGCTGACGAAAGCCAAAGCTAGCAGGAAGGCCGGCACGGTCTGGAAAGCGTCGGTGATGCGCATCAGCACTTCGTCGACGAGGCCGCCGGCAAAGCCGGCCAACGTGCCGATCACGGCGCCGACGGCAAGGGCGGCGGCTGCTGCTGCCAGCCCGACCGCCAGGGAGGTACGGGCGCCATGGAAAAGCTCGGCAAGCACGTCGCGGCCCAGGCGGTCGGTGCCCAGTGGCAGCGACCAGTCCTTGAATGGCGGCAGCAATGCCGGCCCGGCAATCGCCTGCGGATCGCCGGGAAAGAACAAAGGTGCGGCAAGCGCCACGGCAAACAGTGCCGCCAGGAAGACCGCGCCGGCGATCGCTTCCGGCGTGCGAAGAAAGCGGCGAAGCGGGCTCACGCACCGGCCTCACTGGCGCCGACGCGCGGATCGAGGAAGGCGTAAGCGATGTCGACGAGAAGGTTGACGATGACGACCAGAACGGCGCTGACGAGAATGATGCCGAGCAGCAACGGCGTGTCGCGCGCGGCCACCGCTTCCTGCGCCAGCCGGCCAAGGCCGGGCACGGAAAAGACGCTTTCGATGACGACGCTGCCGCCCAGCATTTGCGCGGACTGCAGGCCAAGCATGGTGACCAGCGGCAACAATGCGTTGCGGGCGACGTGGGCGAGCACGATGCGCTGGCGGGAAAGTCCCCTGGCGCGGGCGGCGAGGACAAAATCCTGTCGCCAGACTTCGGCCATGCCGGCGCGCATCATGCGCAGGTAAAGCGCGAGATAGATGAAGCCGAGCGCGGACACCGGCAGGACGAGATGGCGGGCGATGTCGGCGGCGCGATCGAGGCCGGTCTTGCCCGAGGCGATGCTCTCGATGCCGCCGATCGGAAACCAGCGCAGGTCGACGGCGAAGACGATGATCAGCACCAGCCCGAGCCAGAATCCCGGTACGGCATAGAGCGCCAGCGAGCCGATGGACAGGAAGCGATCACGGAAGCTGCCGGGTCTGGCGCCGGCATAGATGCCGAGCGCCGAGCCGAGGCCGAAGGAGAGCGCGGTGGCGCTGCCCATCAACAGCAGCGTGGTAGGCAGGCGCTCGAGGATGACGTCGCGGATCGGCCGCGAGAAGGTGACCGACTGGCCAAGGTCGAGATGCAGCAGCGCCCAGAGATAGTTGGCCAGCCGCGTCAGCTCCAATTGGTCGAGACCCCAGCGGTGACGCAACAGCTCGATCATGCCGGCGTCGCCGCCGGTCGAGACGATATAGGCATCGACCGCGTCGCCGGGCGCTGCTTCGAGCAAAAGGAAGGTGCCGACGACGACGATCAGCAGCACGAAGATGCTGCCAACGAGACGGCGGCGAAGAAGGATGAGGGCGCGGGTCATGGCGCAGCACTGACAGGAGAGCCAAGTCTTCGGCGCTGCGTTCGGCACCCCCCTCGTGGGAGAGATGTCCGGCAGGACAGAGGGGGGCGCGAAGGAACTCTCATAGCCGAAGCTGAGCACCCACATAGGCGATGTGCAAGCCTTGAGCCGACCTGCCTAAGCCTCCAGCCAAGTGTCCGCCCAGTTCGATACCGCCCAGCGCGGGTTGTTGGCGATGTTCTTGACCGTGTCGCGGGCGACGCTGATGAAACTCCATTCGGCGACGTTGATGAGCGGCAGGTCGGCGGCAACTTTTCTCTGGAACTCCTTGTAGAGTTCGGTGCGGGCGGCGGTGTCGAGCGTCTCCGATGCCTTGGCGATCAGGGCATCGAGTTCGGCGTTCTTGTAGCCGCCCTGGTTGGAGAAGGGCACGCCGTCGGGAATGCCGCTCTGCACCAGGATGGTGGTCGAGATCGCCGGATCGCCGCGAAACACCGGCGGCCCGACCGCAAGGTCGAAGGCGTGGTCGGTGTAGACCGCCTTGATGTGCGCGGCCGAGTCGTTGTTGACCAGCTGGGCGTCGATGCCGATGGCGGCGAGCGCCTGGCGCAGATAGTCGCCGAACTGCTTGGTCTCGTTGAAGTAGGGCGCCGGCAGCAGTTTCAGCGAAAAGCGCTTGCCGTCATCGCCTCGGCTGTAGCCGGCCTCGTCAAGCAAGGCATTGGCCTTGGCAACGTCGAAATCATAGGTCGGCACGTCGGCGGTGTAGAATTGCGGGTCGTTTTTCGGCACCGGGCCGGTGGCGGTTGCGGCATAGCCGAGAAATACCGTCTTGACGACGAAATCCTTGTTGATGGCGTGAGCGATCGCCTGGCGCACTTTCAGGTCGGCCAGCTCCTTGCGGCGATGGTTGATCTCGACGATCAGTTGGTAGGTCAGCGCTTCGTAGCCTTTGGTGATAACCTTGAGGCCAGGCACCTTGGAGATGCGGTCGAGATCGGCCAACGGCACGGCGGAAAAGGCGGCGAGCTGGATTTCCTCCGCTTCGAGCGCGCTTGCGGCGGAGGTGCGGTCGGGCAGCACCTGATAGATGATCTCGTCGAGATAGGGCTGGTCCTTGCCCCAATAATCGGTGTTCTTCTCCAGCCGGTAATATTCGCCGGGCTTGTATTCGGCGAATTTGAATGGGCCGGTGCCGACCGGTGCGTTGTTGGCCGGGTTGTCCTCAATCTTTCCGGTCTCATAGATGTGCTTCGGCACCACGCTGGTGAGAGCCGGCAAGGCATTGCGGATCAGCTGGAACGGTGTCGGCTTGGCGAATTTGAACACGGCGGTGGCCTCGTCCGGCGTGTCGACGGCCTCAAGATCCTTGAACACGGTGCGGCCGAGATTCTGCAGCGGTTTCCAGACCTGCAGCGCCGAGAAGGCGACGTCGGCGGAGGTAAAGGGCTTGCCGTCATGCCATTTGACGCCCTCGCGTAGCTTGAATGTCACCGACAGACCGTCGGCGTCGCCTTCCCAGCTCAGCGCCAGGCGTGGATCGAGCCCGTCCTTGCCGTCAAAGGATGCCTCGGCCAAGGTTTCCACGATCTTGCTAGAAATGAAGAAGACACCGTTCGAGGCGACGATCGCCGGATTGAGATTGCGCGGCTCGGAATCGGCGGCAACGACCAGTCGTCCGCCCTTTTTCGGCGTCTGCGCCCAGCCGATCGTCGGCATGGCCGTGGAAGCCAGCAGCAATGCCGAACCGGCCAGCATCGTGCGTCTGGAAATGGTGAACTCTGACATGATCGAACTCCGTCCTCTCCGCGACCCGGCCGGGTCCGCCGTACCCCTCGGACGCTCATAAGCGTTCCGCAACGTGATTATGGGCCTTGTCCGGGGTTTCGCCAGAGACGGAATTGGCGCATCCTCACGTGGCTTTGAAATTTCCGTCCGCTGGACCAGTTGTACAGAAACGGTTCGATGCGCGGATTCTGGCAGGACCAGACTGGAAGGCAGCAAGTGAAGGAGCTTTTGGGGCTCGTTCGCCCATTCTGGCTGGACCAGATCGGGCAAAATGATGCAGATTTAAGCATAGCCGAGGATCAGAGCCAGAAAAGCTGGCGCCGCCGAGCGGCTGGCTAAGGGATTTCAGGGAGAGAGACATGAACATTGGCCCGGGCAAGAATGCCGTCGGCAGCGTGCCGTTCGACCAGGCCAGGGTGGACGGGCTGATGGAGGAGGCCGGCATCGACGTGCTGCTCGCCACATCCAAGCACAACACGCAATATCTGCTTGGCGGCTACAAGTTCATCTTCTTCGCCGCCATGGATGCGATCGGCCACAGCCGCTATTTGCCTGTTGTCGTCTATGAGAAAGGCGGCCCGGAGCATGCCGCCTATATCGGCAACCGCATGGAGGGCGGCGAGCACCAGAACCACCCGTTCTGGACGCCGACACTGCATGCCGCCTGCTGGGGCACACTCGATGCCGCCAATCTCGCGGTCGAACATTTGCGGAAGATCGGCAAGGGCAATGCCCGCATCGGCATCGAACCGGGCTTTTTGCCGTCCGACGCTTATATGCTGATCCGCAACGCACTGCCGGACGCCAAGCTGATCGACGCGACGCATATGCTTGAGCGCATGCGGGCGATCAAAACCGAGGCGGAGCTGGAGAAGCTGCGCATCGCCTCGGAACTGATCACCGATTCCATGCTGGCGACCATTGGCTGGGCCCGCGAAGGCACGAGCAAGAGCGAGATCATCGAGCAGCTCAGGCGCGAGGAGACCAATCGCGGCGCGCATTTCGAATATTGCCTGTTGACGCTAGGCTCCAGCCACAACCGCGCCGCGTCGCCGCAGGCGTGGAAGAAGGGCGAGGTGATGTCGATCGATTCCGGCGGCAACTACCACGGCTATATCGGCGACCTCTGCCGCATGGGCATTCTGGGCGAGCCGGACGCTGAACTCGAGGATCTGCTGGCCGAGGTCGAGGCGGTGCAGCAGGCGGCCTTCTCCAAAGTCGAGGCGGGCACGCTGGGCGGTGACATGATTTCTCATGCCGAAGGCGTGCTGAAGAAATCCAAGGTTGCGCCCTATACCGATTTCTTCGCGCACGGCATGGGGCTGATCACGCATGAAGCGCCGTTCCTGATGACCAACCATCCGGTGACGTATGAAGGCACCTATGCCGAAAAGCCGCTGGAGAAGAACATGGTGCTCTCGGTCGAGACGACCATGCTCCACCCGACACGCGGCTTCATCAAGCTCGAGGATACGGTGGCGGTCACCGATGCCGGCTATGTCATGTTCGGCGACCGGGGCAGGGGCTGGAACAGGGGCGGGGCTTAGGCGCCTTCTATCTCACTTCCCGCCTGGCGGCAGCAGCGTGAAATCCGGCAAATCCCGCAGTGCCAGTTCCGGCCCGGCCGGCGAATAGACGACGAAGAGCTGCATTGGCCCGTCGCCGGTGTTGAGCGTCGAGTGGAAGCGGCTTTCCGGCACATAGATGGTGCAGCCGGGGCCGACCTTCTCGACGACCGGGTTGCCCTTCTCGTCCTCGACCATCTGCTCGCCATTGCCTGAGATGACGAAGATGATCTCCTCGGCACCCGGATGGTTATGACGCGTATGGCCCTTGCCCGACGGCAGGTCGACGACACCACCGGAAAAGCGCGTCGCGCCGTTCACTTCGGGAGCGATCGTCAGCGACAGCTTGCCCCAGTCGAAGCCGAAGGCGCTGACGTCCTTCGGGTATACGAACACCTTGCTGTTGTCCGTCATCGTCTCATCCCTTGTTTTTCTTGCTGTTTTTTTGTGCCGCGCCGAACGTGACGGCCTTGAAATCCGCCGTCTGTCTCGCGATCGAGGCTTCCGCCGGCAGCCGTTCCATCGAACTGGCGCCGTAGAAACCATGCAGGCTCTTGCAACGCTCAAGAATATATTTGGCGTCGTCCGGCATCGAGATCGGTCCGCCGTGGCAAAGCAGGATGATATCCTCGCGCACTGAGCGTGCCGCTTCGGCGATGGCGTCGATTTCCCTCACACAGTCGTCCAGCGATTTGGCCGAGGTTGCCCCGATCGAGCCGCCGGTGGTCACCCCCATATGGGCGACAACGATGTCGGCGCCGGCTTTTGTCATGGCGCGCGCCTCGTCTGGATTGAAGACATAAGGCGTGGTCAACAGGTCAAGCTTGTGTGCCTCGGCGATCATGTCGACCTCGAGCCCGAACCCCATGCCGGTTTCCTCAAAACTCTGCCGCATCTGGCCGTCGAACAAGCCGATTGTCGGAAAGTTCTGCACACCGGAAAAGCCCATCGTCTTCAGCTCGGCCAGCAGCAGCGGCATGATGACGAAGGGATCGGTGCCGTTGACGCCGGCCAGCACCGGCGTCTTCTTCACCACCGGCAGCACTTCGTAGGCCATTTCCTTGACGATCTCGTTGGCATTGCCATAAGCGAGCAGGCCGGCGGCCGAGCCGCGCCCGGCCATGCGGTAGCGGCCGGAATTGTAGATGATGATCAGGTCGATGCCGCCGGCTTCTTCGGCCTTGGCCGAGAGGCCGGTGCCGGCGCCGCCGCCGACGATTGGCACGCCGTCGCCGATCATCTTGCGGAATTTTTCCAGGATTTTCTTGCGCGGTATGGCGGGCATGTCTTGGTGTCTCACTGTCTGGCGATGTCGAGGAAGGCCGTTGTCGCAGCCCAGGCGAATTCCGGGTCGTTGATGTGCAGCGGCAGGCGCAGCACGCGGCGCTTCTTGTCGGGTTTGATCGTGCGCTCGATCGCCTCGAACAGCACCGCATCGGCTTCAGGATCGAAGAAGGCGCCGCCTTCGATGTCGAGCGCCGACACGCCTTTCTCCGGAATGAGGAAACGAACCGGACCCTCGCAGAGGCTCAGCCTTGTGCCGATCCATTCGCCGATCGTGCGGCTTTCGTCGGCGGTGGTGCGCATCAGCGTGACGTTTGGATTGTGCTCGTAGAACAGCCGCCTGCGATAGCGTTCCGGAATTGTCGGCGGCGCCCAGAAATTGACCATGTCGAGCGCGCCGACCGAGCCGACATAGGGCAGCCTGTTGCGGGCGATGGCGCCAAAGCGATCGTCGGTCGCCGGCAGCACGCCGCCCAACAGAAAGTCGCAGACTTCCGTCGTGGTGATGTCGATGACGCCGGACAACAGGCCGCTATCGGCAAGCTTCTCCATGGCGCGGCCGCCGGTGCCGGTGGCGTGAAAGACCATGCAGTCATAGGTCGAACGAAGCTCATCGGCGATCGCCGTCACGCATGGCGTGGTGACGCCGAACATGGTGAGGCCGAGCGAAGGTCTGCCGTCAGGCGGCGGGGCCGGCTTCGCCGCCATGCCTGATATCGCCTGGGCGGCATTGTGCAGCACGACACGGGAAAGCCGGTTGAGGCCGGCCATGTCGGTCACCGACGGCATCATGACGATGTCGGAGACGTCGACATAGGGCGCGGTGTCGCCGGAAGCCAAAGTCGAAACCATGATCTTGGGCAGGCCGAGCGGCAGCGTTCGCATGCCTGCGGTGATGATCGAGGTGCCGCCACCGCCGCCAATGCCGATAATCGCGGCAATATCGCTGCGCGACTGGACAAACCGCGCGAAGGCGGTGGCCATTGCCGCCACCGATGTGCCGCGGTCGTCGATGCCGAGCACGGCATTGCGGCCACCGGGATGATGGCTGGCGACCTCGTCTGCCGAAACATCGACCGGCACGGTCGCCTCGCGTGTTCCGATGTCGACACGGGCAATCGATGCGCCGGTTGCGGCGACCGCATCGGCCAGAAAAGCGAGCTCCTCGCCCTTGGTGTCGGCGGTGCCCACCACATAGATGCGCTTCATCGCGTTTCCCCGGTCTTGGGCGTGCTCGGCGCTGCCGCCCCGTTGCCCGGCCGTTCGACGGCGCGAAGGGCCATTGCAATTTTTTGAGACGCGCGTATCGTATTGACATGGATGTCTCACGTCAACAAGCGACTGTGAACGACGATGCCGGCCAAGGGGCGAACCCGCGGGCCGAGCGCGGGCCCCGCGCCCGCACCAGGCGGCTGATGCTGGAGACGGCGACAAGGTTGATGCAGGCGGGCGCCACGCCGTCGGTCAGCGAGGTCGCGGAAGCAGCGGAAGTCTCCCGCGCCACCGCTTATCGGTATTTTCCGAGCCAGGCGGCGCTGGTGCAGGCGGTGGTCGACGAAGGGCTTGGGCCGATCCTCACCTGGCGATCGAACTCTACCGATCCCGAGCGCCGGATAGCCGAGCTGTTCGAAACCGCCATGCCGCGCATCGAGGCCTTCGAGGCGACGTTCAAGGCGGCGCTGAAACTGTCGCTCGACCAGTGGGCGCAGCGACAGGCAGGCACGCTGGGCGGTGAGCCGACCTTCACGCGCGGCCATCGCGTCGAGCTTTTGAAGGATGCGATCGCGCCGCTCAAGGGCCGGTTGCCGCCGCGCGAATTCAAGCGGCTCGCGCAAGCGCTGTCGCTGATCTTCGGCGTTGAGATGCTGATCGTATTGAAGGATATATGGGGATTGGATAGCCGCAGGATGATGTCGGTCGCGCAATGGGCAGCCAGCGCGCTGGTACGCGCGGCGGTGACGGAATCGATGATTGAAGGAGATGGGATCGCACCGGCGACGGCCGCTAGATGACGCCAATCTGGTTCGACCAGATTTGCACCCTGCATACCCATACTATTGGCGATGCAGCGGTCCAGGCAAGGCCCTTGTATATCAAATAGTAGGAAAATTCAGGGAAAACAGGGAGATACTGCGGAAACCGACTTGCCAGCCTGCCCGCCATCGGCCAAGAAAGGGCTTGACGTGCCTCTGAAATTGGTAATACCAGATTAGAATAAATAAAGCGGATCAAAGGTGAAGGCTGAGATCCGTTTCGGTCGAGCGAGGAGGCTCACAAACCGGAACGGTGCCGTCACGGGAGGACTACCAGGGCCGGCCTCGCTGCCGGTTCTCATGAACGGTAGAATGCGCACAAGGGAGGAAATCATTATGCGCAAGACAATGACCAGCGTGCTTGCTGGTATCGGCTTAGTGCTCGCCTGCGGAACGTCCGTCTACGCGCAGGAAAAGGAACTCACCATATTCTGGGCGGAATGGGATCCGGCCAATTACTTGCAGGAACTCGGCAACGAGTACGAGAAGGAAACCGGCGTCAAGATCACAGTGGAAACCACACCGTGGCCCGACTTCCAGACCAAGGCCTTCACCGAGTTCAACGCCCATGGCGACGCCTATGATATGGTCGTCGGCGACTCGCAATGGCTCGGCGCCGGCTCGACCGGTGGCCACTATGTCGACCTGACCGACTTCTTCAACAAGCACAAGGTCGGCGAAGTGATGGCGCCGGCGACGGTGAAATACTATGCCGAATATCCGGGCGGCAGCAGCAAGTACTGGGCCATTCCGCTCGAAGGCGATGCGGTGGGCTGGTCCTACCGCAAGGACTGGTTCGAAGACCCCAAGGAAAAGGAAGCCTTCAAGGCCAAGTATGGCTACGATCTCGACGTGCCGAAGGATTTCAAGGCGCTGCGCGACATCGCCGAATTCTTCTACCGGCCGGATCAGAAGCGATACGGCATCGCCATCTACACCGACAATTCCTATGACGCGATGGCGATGGGTTTTGAGAACGCGCTGTTCTCCTTTGGCGGCGAGCTGGGTGACTATAAGACCTACAAGGTCGATGGCTTCATCAACTCCGACAAGGCGATCGCGGCGCTCGACGCCTACAAGGAACTCTACAAGTTCACGCCTCCGGGCTGGGCCAAGTCGTTCTTCGTCGAGGACAACCAGGCGATCACTGAAAACCTGGCCGCCATGAGCATGAACTACTTCGCGTTCTTTCCCTCGTTGATCAACGAGGCGTCGAACCCGAACGCCAAGAACACCGGCTTCTTCGCCAATCCTGCCGGACCTGGCGGCGACCAGTTCGCCGCACTCGGCGGTCAGGGCATCTCCATCGTTTCCTACTCGCAGAAGCAGGAAGAGGCGACGAAGTTCCTTGAATGGTTCATCAAGGACGAGACCCAGAAGAAATGGGCAGCGCTCGGCGGCTACACCTGCAGTGCCGCCGTGCTCAAGTCGCCCGAATTCCAGAACGCCACGCCGTACAACAAGGCGTTCTACGAGACCATGTTCAAGGTCAAGGACTTCTGGGCGGTTCCGGAATATGCCGAACTGCTGCAGCAGCTCAACCAGCGCGTTTACCCCTACATGATCGGCGGCGAAGGCACCGCCAAGGAGACGCTGGACGCACTGGCAGCCGACTGGAACGCGACCTTCAAGAAATACGGCCGCGGCCAATAAGTATGAAGTTTCACGGAGGGGGCGTTCGTGCCTCCTCCGTTTCTTTTTCTGATTTTTGAACCGGGAGCAGGGTCTTGGCGACCACGATGATCACCACGCTGGACAGGTCCTCGCGGGCCGCCGCTCGCGGTCTCAGCGACATTTCGATCCGCAATCTCTTCATCATCCCGACGATCCTGTTTCTGATCGTCTTCAACATCTTCCCGCTGATCTATTCGCTGGGCTATTCGTTCACCGATTTCCGCGCCTCGACCAGCGCGGCGGCGAATTTCGTCGGGCTGCAAAACTATCGCGACCTGCTCGGCGATCCCTATGTCTGGTCCAACTTCGCCATCACCGCGAAATACGTCATCATCTCAGTCGCCGGCCAGCTGCTCGTCGGCTTCGGCGTGGCCATGCTGCTCAACCGCGACATTCCGCTCAAGGGCCTGCTGACGACGCTCCTGTTGTTGCCGATGATGCTGTCGATGGCCGTCGTCGGCCTGTTCTGGAAGCTGCTCTACGATCCGTCCTTCGGCATCATCAATTATGCGCTCGGCCTCGGCACCTTCGAGTGGCTGTCGGATCCGAAAATGGCGCTCTATGCGGTCGCGCTGACCGACATCTGGATGTGGTCGCCCTTCGTCATGCTGTTGTCGCTGGCCGGCCTGTCGGCCGTGCCCAAGCATCTCTACGAGGCAGCCGCGATCGACAGGGCCGGGCCGTTCTACACCTTCTTCCGCATCACGCTGCCGCTGGTGGCGCCGATCCTGATGATCGCGGTCATCTTCCGCACCATGGAGGCATTCAAGACCTTCGATCTCGCCTACATCCTGACCAGCCAGCCGACGGCCGAACTGATCTCGATCCGGCTCTATAAGATGGCATTCCAAGAATGGCAGACCGGGCGCTCCTGCGCACTCGCCTACATCGTGCTGATCATGGTGCTGGCTATCACCAATATCTATGTCAAATACCTCAACAAGGTGAAGGAGCGCTGAGATGGCTGCCGTGCGCACCTCCTCCGAAATCGGCTTCAATCGCGTTGCAATCGTCGCCGTCCTGTTGGTGACGATCATCTTCCTGGCGCCGATCTACTGGATTGCCTCGACGGCGTTCAAGCCGCGCAATCTCGCCACTACCATCCCGCCGACGGTCGTCTTCCAGCCGGAAATATCGCCCTTCGTCAAGCTGTTCACCAAGCGCTCGCAGCTACGCAACCCAGCGTCGCCGGAGGAGTATGCAGCCGCTCCCTGGTGGGAGCGCGTCGTCTTCGACGGCGGCGAAAAGATCGTGCGTGACGGCAAGGGCCAGGTGCAGTGGTCCGGCTATCCGAGCCGCTTCATGAACTCGTTGATCGTGGCCATAACCTCGACCATCCTGGCGGTCGGCATGGGCACCTTCACCGCCTACGGCTTCTCGCGCTTTAGGGTGAAGGGAGAGGCGGATCTGCTCTTCTTCATCCTGTCGACGCGCATGCTGCCGCCGGTGGTCGTCGCCATCCCCATGTTCCTGATGTACCGGGCGGTCGGCCTCAACGATTCCCACCTCGGCCTGATCATCCTCTACACCGCTTTCAACCTGTCCTTCTCGGTCTGGCTGATGAAAGGCTTCATGGACGAGATCCCGAAGGAATATGAGGAGGCGGCCCTGGTCGACGGCTACACGCGCATGGAAGCCTTCTTCAAGATCGTGCTGCCGGAGGCCGCCACCGGCATCGCCGCCACCGCCGTCTTCTGCTTTATCACGGCGTGGAACGAATATGCCTTCGCACTGATCATGACCAGCCGCCGTGCCCAGACAGCACCGCCCTTCATCCCCAGCCAGATCGGCTCCGGCCTGCCGGACTGGACGGTGATCGCTGCTGGAACCTTCCTGTTCCTGCTGCCGGTCGCGATCTTCACCTTCCTGCTTCGCAACCACCTGTTGCGCGGCATGTCCTTCGGAGCGATCCGCAAATGAGCTTTCGCGCCATCAACCAGAAATATCTCGAACCGGGCAGCCAGGTGCTGATGGTGCTCGGCATCATCGCGCTCTGCCAGCCATGGCATATGCTGCTGCACAGCTACGGCGTGACTATCATCCTGATCGGCCTGATCGGCTTCAACATCACCTCCAAGATCGCGCCGGAGGAGAAGGCCGGCACCGGGCAAGGGGCAAATCCGGGGGCACAGCATTGACCCAGATCGAGCTTCGCGGCGTCCAGAAATATTTCGGCGCCGTCCAGGTCATCAAGGACCTCAACCTGAAGATCGACGACAACGAGTTCATCGTGCTGCTCGGCCAGTCGGGCTGCGGCAAGACGACGACGCTCAGGGCCGTTGCCGGACTGGAGACGATCGACGGCGGCGACATCCTCATCGACGGCAAGCCGGTCCAGCACCTCAAGGCCGCCGACCGCGACATCGCCATGGTCTTCCAATCGTTCTCGCTCTATCCGCATATGAGCGTCTACGAGAACATCGCCTTTCCACTGAGAGCGACGCGCAAGAGCAAGGCCGAGATCGATAGCGAGGTGCGCTCGGTCGCCAAGACGCTGCAGATCAGCGATCTCCTCGCCAAGAAACCGTCGGCGCTGTCGGGCGGCGACATGCAGCGCGTCGCGATCGGCCGAGCCTTGGTGCGGCGGCCGAAGGCGATGCTGATGGACGAGCCGATCGGGGCACTCGATGCCAAGCTGCGCGAGGAGATGCGGGCCGAGATCAAGCGGCTGCACATCAAGCAGGGCTCGACCAGCATCTACGTCACCCACGACCAGATCGAGGCGATGAGCCTCGCCGACCGGATCGTCATCATGCATGAGGGCGTGCTGCAGCAGGTCGGCTCGCCGGACGAGGTCTATTCGCATCCGGCGAATCTTTTCGTCGCGCAGTTTGTCGGTAGCCCTGTGATGAACGTCGCCGACGCTTCGGTGACCGAGGAAGCCTCGTCGGCCTCGGTGACGGTCGGCGATGCGGCCGCCGGCTTCGAATTCCCGCGTGCGTTGCTGTCGAAGCTCAACGGCCATGCCGGCGGCCAGCTCGCGCTCGGCATCCGGCCGGAAGGCGTTCTCGTCCGCCGCGAAGCAGCCGAAGGGTTCCTGCCGGTAGAGACGCAGATCGTCGAGCCGCTCGGGTCGTTCGACATCGTCGACCTCAAGGTCGGCTCCAAGATGCTGCGCGCGCGCACCAAGAGCGGCTTCATCGGCGGCCCCGGCGAAAGGGTCTTCGCCAGGATCGATCCGGCCCAGGCGCATTTCTTCGACACGGCGAGCGGCAAGTCGCTGGGAGTGAGACTCTGATGGCCCACATCCAGCTCAAGAACATCTCAAAGAAATTCGGCAACCACACCGCCTTGACCGGGCTCGATCTCGACATCGCCGACGGCGAGTTCTTCGTCCTGCTCGGCGAGACCGGCGCCGGCAAGACGACGACGCTGCGCATGATTGCCGGCCTGGAAAAACCGAGCGAAGGTCAGGTCTTTATCGACGGCGTCGATGTCGCCGATTGGGGCGCGGCGGAGCGCGACGTGGCCCTGGTGCTGCAGCAATATTCGCTCTATCCGCGCTATACGGTGCGCGAAAATCTCGAATTTCCGCTAAAGCCGAAGATCCGCCGGCTGCCCGACGCCGAGATCAAGGATCGTGTCGACCGCGCTGCCAGGACGCTGCGGATCGAGCATCTGCTCGATCGCAAGACCGACCGGCTTTCAGGCGGCGAGATGCAGCGCGTCTCGATCGGCCGCGCCATCGTGCGCAAGCCGAGGGTATTCCTGATGGACGAGCCGTTGTCGGCGCTCGACGCCAAATTGCGCGAGGCGCTGCGCACCGAATTGAAGAACCTGCAGATGCAGCTTGGCGCCACCTTCCTGTTCGTGACGCACGATCAGATCGAGGCGATGTCGATGGGTGACAAGGTCGGCGTGCTCAACCATGGCCGCATCGTCCAGACCGGCACGCCGTACGAGATCTACAACAATCCGCGCGACACCTACGTGGCGAGCTTCGTCGGCTCGCCGCCGATGAACCTCATCGACGGCAAGCTCGTTAACGGACGTGCGGTGATGGCACCGCTGAATTTCGAATTGCCGCTTGCGGGGGGTGCCAAGACTTCGGGGGGTGCCAAGACGGGCGTGGCGACCGACGGTCGCCCGCTCGTCTTCGGTATTCGTCCCGAGGACGTCTATCTCGAGACCGGCGCGCCGGTTGAGGCGCGGGTCCACGATGTCGAGAACCATGGCGTGGAGAAGATCCTGACGCTGCGGGTCGGCGACACCATGCTGCGCGCCACTGTGCCGGCCAGGACCGACGTGCAGATAGAGCAGCCGGTGCGCTTTGCCTGGAACCCGGAAAAGGTGGTGCTGTTCGACAAGGGCAGCGGAATAAGCCTGCGTCACGCCGGCTAAGTACAAGCCTCTTTGCCGCAGCTGGAGCGGAATGCGTTCAAATTGAACCGTGCATCCGCTCTATCTATTTGTTTTAGCCGAATTTGTGCGACGCCAAGTGATTCCATGTGGCTGCAAAAAGCTCTAGTCTCTCGTCATCCCCCGTACGGGGGATGCGGATGCTCCGATTTGTCGAATAGGCTGATCCTTCGGTCCCAAAAAGGGCTTTGCATGCCCAAATTCGGAGGCCCAAATACGGAGGGTTGGCTATGGGAAATCTGTTCCGCAGTTTTGCGACTATCCTGCTTGTCGCGGGTATGGGATTGTCGTCCGCACATCTGAGCGAGGCGCAGGCAGCCAAGAAAGTTGTCGCCGGCGCGAAGGTGGACGCCAAGAAGATCAAAGGCCTTAACGGCACGGTCAATCTGTCCACCAGCGACTGCAAGCTGTTGTTGAGCGGCACCGTCGTCGAAGTCTCGGATGGCAGATGCGGGGCTTCCGGCAAATATTGCAAGAGCAGCGCCGGCTCGGCCTGCATCACCGAGCAATGAGCTCGGCCAGTTTTTAGCCGGCCTGGCGGATCTCCGCCTGTTCCTCGGCCCGGAAATGGCCGGGCGGCGATCCGATGACCCGCTTGAAGGCGCGGCTGAAAGAGGCGTCGGATTCGTAGCCGAGGCGCGCCGCGACGACGGAAATCTTCAGCCGGTCGCGGACCAGCCATTGCCGCGCCTGGTGCATCCGCACCTGCGTGACATACTTTGCCGGCGTCTCGCCGACGATGGTGGCGAAGCGCTCGGCAAAACCCGATCGCGACGCGCCCATCATCCTTGCCAGAGCCTCCACCGTCCAGTCGCGGTTCGGTTCCAAGTGGATCGCGGCCAGCACCCGGCCGATCTCGCGGTCCCTCACCGCCGCAATCCATCCGGAGGAGTCGCCGCAGCCGCGTTCGACCCATGAGCGGATGACGGTTGCGGCGAGCACATCGGCCAGCCGCGCCAGGATGCCGCCGGAGCCGACGCGCTCCATCGTCACCTCGCGGGCCATCGCCTCCAGCAGATGCGGGATGCCCGGCTCATAGGCTTCCAGCTCGTGCGCGCGCATCACGTCCGGCATCATGCCGAGCAATGGGTGCAAGCCATCGAGATTGAAATACATGCTGCCGAAAAACAGCAAGGTCCCTGGCCGGCAGCCCGGCACGCCGTCATTCGACATGCAATAGACATCCTTGCAGATCTCCTCGACCTCATAGCCGTGGATCGGCGCCGCCTCGATGCCCGGTTCACTCGCCAGCGTGTGGGCTGAGCCGCGCGGCAACAACACGGCGTCGCCCGCCTTGAGCTCGACCCATTCGCCGGACGGCTGCAGCAACCAGCAGCCTTTGCGGCCGATGAAATGAAACCGTGCTGCCGCCTGAGCCGGAAAATGGATGCCCCAGGGCTCCTTCATCTCGCAACGGCCGTAATCGACGCCTTCGAGACGCAATCCGCGCAATATGTCCGTCAGCGGATCGCCGGTGGTGGGGATTTTGGACGAACGGTCAAACATAATGGTGTTTCTAGCATGGAAACTCCAGACAGTCACTCCCTATGTTGCACTGCAGCCAGATGCTGCGCTGCAACCAGATCGGAGATCATTCATGACCGAACCCGCGACAGGCGTCATGGACGCCGTTCTCGACCCGTCGGAAACCGGCGAACGATCCGAGCCCGCATGGGGGGCGGTGGTCTCCCTGGCGCTCGGTGTCTTCGGCCTGGTGACTGCGGAATTTCTGCCCGCCAGCCTGCTGACGCCGCTTGCGCAGGATCTCGGCATCACCGAAGGCGCCGCCGGGCAGGCGGTAACGGCGACGGCCGTCATTGGCGCAATAGCGGCGCCGACCATGGCTATCGTCACCAAGCGGCTGGACCGCAGGCTGGTCATGTGGGCGCTGACGGTGCTGCTCGTGCTGTCAAACCTGGTGGCCGCGTTTGCATCGTCGCTTCCCGTTCTTCTGATCGCCCGCATCATGCTCGGGATCAGTCTCGGTGGCTTCTGGTCGATGTCGGCAGCCATGGCGATGCGGCTCGTTCCGATGCGGCTGATGCCGCGCGCCATGTCGATCATCCTCACTGGCGTTTCGGTGGCGACGGTCTGCGCGGCTCCGGTCGGTGCCTATGTCGGTGACATCTGGGGATGGCGGACGGCCTTCATGATCGCCGCCGTGGTCGGCGCGCTGGCGCTGCTGGTGCAGGTGGCTACCATTCCGCGATTGCCGCCTGCAGGTACAGCAGGTTTTCGTACGCTGCTGGAGGTGATGAAGCGGCCGATGATCAGGGTAGCACTGCTGGTGGTACTGCTGGTCGCCTCGGGACACTTTGCCGGCTTCACCTATGTCCGCCCGTTTCTCGAGAAGGTGCCCGCGCTGGACATCGAGACGATCTCTCTGGTGCTGCTCGCCTACGGCATCGGTGGCTTCTTCGGCAATTTTGCCGGCGGCTTCATCGCCGAACGCAGCCTCAAGGCAGCCGTCAGCCTGGCGCCTCTGCTGATCGCGTTTTCGGCACTCCTGCTGCTGGTGGTCGGGGGCTCACCCGTAGTGGCTGCAATAGCGGTGGCCAGCTGGGGCTTCGCCTTCGGCGCCGTCCCCGTCGGGCTGCAGACCTGGCTGGTGCGGGCCGCCCCCGATCAGGCGGAAAGCGCCGGCGGGCTCATGGTTATGACGTTCCAGGTCGCCATCGCGTTGGGCGCCGTCTTCGGCGGCCTGCTGGTCGACAATACCGGCGTTGCCAGCGCCTTCGCCTATTGCGGGGCGGCGACGTTGCTGGCGGCACTGGCGGCGTTCTTCCTTGGCCCGAAGCCGATCGACAATTCTGAGGCCTAAACCGAACGACCGTCGAAGTCGAAGACCGGCACGGCGGCTAGGTCCAACGCGTCGATGCAATGGATATTGATGTAGGCACTTCGCCCGCTCCCTTCGCCGACATCCTCGGCGAAGGGGTGAATGCCGCAGCTCCGGCAGAAGCGGTGGGCGATAACATGGGCGCCGAAGCTGTAGCGGCCGAGATCATCGCCCCAGGCAAGCACCCGCAGGCTCTCATGCGGCACTGCCCATAGCAGCGCACCCTTGCGCGAGCAGATCGAGCAATTGCACCGCACGGCTCCGGTCAGCTCGCCTTCGACCTCGAACGCGACCTTGCCGCAGTGGCAGCTGCCTTTGTAGAGCATCGGGCTTCCTCCTTCGGTTCGACAGGTGCAAATCCGACCGTGCCGGGTTATGTCTCCTGCGGCCAGTTGCTGGCTACCTTAAGACGTTGCAGGCGTGCGGAGTCCGACACCGAAAATGCAATCAGCCCGTGATCGCCTCGAAGCAATTCTCTCGCGGCTTGCCGCTCGCGCCGACGATGAAAGCGTGTTCGTAAAGCTCTACCCGGAAGCTGCACGGGCGGCGGCCGACGCCGCCGATGCGCGGCGAAAAGCCGGCATCACGCTCGGGCCGCTCGACGGGGCGATCGTCTCGATCAAGGATCTGTTCGATGTCGCCGGCGAGCCGACCACGGCGGGCTCGCTGCTGCTTGCCACCGCTGCGCCCACGCTGCGGGACGCCCTTGTCGTGCGGCGGTTGCGCCAAGCCGGTGCAGTCATCCTCGGCAAGACCAATATGACCGAGTTCGCCTTCACCGCGATCGGCGTCAATCCGCATTACGGCACGCCCGGCAATGCAAGTGATGCCAGCCGTATTCCGGGCGGCTCGTCCTCAGGCGCCGCGGTTTCGGTCGGCGAAGGCACCAGCGAAATCTCCATCGGTTCCGATACCGGCGGTTCGGTGCGCATTCCGGCGTCGTTGAACGGCGTCGTCGGTTTCAAACCGACGGCGCGGCGCGTGCCGCTCGCGGGTGCGTTTCCGCTGTCGGCCACACTGGACTCGATCGGTCCGCTGGCCCGCACCGTCGCCGAATGTGCGGCGGCCGACGCGGTGATGGGGGGCGAAGAACCGAGAGCACTGTCGCCGCTTCCGCTGGCCGCCCTACGCATCGGCATTCCGCACGGCGTGCTGTTCGATGATACGGAGGAAGAGGTCGCGACGGCGTTCGACCGATGCCTTCGCAAGATGGGGCTTAACGGCGCGCGGCCTGTGGAGATGTCGATCGACGACCTGCTTGCCGAGCTGCGCGCGGCAACCAAACGCGCGTCGATCGCAGCAATGGAAGGGGCGGAGATCCATGCCGAGTGGCTGGCGACAGGAGCGGCGACGCCGGTCGACCCGCGGGTAAGCGGGCCATTGTCGCGCGCCTTCGCCATGCCGGCTACGGTCTATATCAGGGCCATGCGCCACCGCACGGCGCTGGCCGCTGCGATGGACGAGCGGCTGGCGGCGGTCGACGTGTTGGCCCTCCCGACCACGCCAGTGACGGCGCCGACGATCGTGTCGATGACGGGCGACGAAGCGTTGTGCAACAGGATGGAAGGCCTTCTGCTGCGTAACACGCAGGTCGCCAACCAGTTCGATCTATCAGCCATCTCGCTGCCAATGCCGGGAATGACGCGTCCGGCCGGGCTGATGCTGGTGGCGCGCAATGGCCATGACCACCACCTGTTGCGCATCGCCGCAGGAGTCGAGGCGCTGCTTGCAAATTAAAATGGTAGCGCGTGTGTGGCGGCGTGTCAGCGCGACGAGCAGTGGCCGCGCTCGCTGTCCTTGGCGGCGCGTTCGATGCCGGTGGCGACCAGCCAAGGCAAAGTATACTGCTTGCCGTTGAATGTCCGGATGCGGTTCTCGATGAAGCCGACAACAACGACCTTGCCGGCGTAAAGCTTGTCCGAAAGATCGAGCGCCTTGTCTTGCTGCGGCAAACGATCGATGTCGATCGAAACACCCTTGACGATCTTGCCGGTGGCGAGGTCGAGCGCGCTGTTGGATGGACAGGGTGCCGCCACGCAGCGCAGGCCGTTGTCGCAGAACACGTAGCTGCCCTGTTCGTTGGCGAAGGCCTGCGCCGTTGCCATGCAGAAACCGGCGGTCAGCAGGATTTTTGCGGCGTTTCCCATGCTGGCAACGTCGCTGACGAATTCGGGAAAATTGAGGCGCTCTCAGAGATCGACAGAGAACCGTCGCCGGTAGTGCTCGACCACTTCGGGGTTGCGCAGATTGACCGGCAATCTGTTGGCCAGCACCAGCAAAGCTTCGCCCGCCGCGCCGACGCCCATGCGCATCATCGACTGCTCGGTGATCCCAGCCATATGCGGGGTGACGATGACGTTGTCGAAGCCGAAATAAGGATGGTCGGGCGGCAGCGGTTGTGTCGCAAAAACATCGAGCGCGGCGCCGCCGATGCGGCCCTTCTGCAAGGCCTCGATCAGGGCGTCGTCATCGATCACCAGCCCGCGCGAAACATTGATCAGCAGCGCATCCGGCTTCATTCGGTCAATACGCTCCCGGCTGATCAGCCCGCGCGTTTCCGGCGTCAGCGGGCAGCACAGAACGATGACGTCGCTCTGCTCGATCAGCGCGTCGATCGACAGGAAGCCGACCCTTTCCGGCGCCGGCCGCATGCTGCGCGTCGTCGCCACCACATTCAGATCGAAACCATGTGCCGCGATATGACCAACCGCCTGACCGATCGCGCCGAGGCCGACGATGCCGATTGTTTTGCCGGCAAGCTCACTGGCCACGACGGTATGTTCGCGGCCGGCCAGCCAGCCCTTCGCCCGCAGATCGCGGTCCAACACACGAAAGCGCCGAAGCAGCGCCAGTGCCGCGAACATCACATATTCGGCGACCGACCGCGCGTTCACTCCCGGCACGTTCGCCACCAGCACGCCGGCCGCATTGGCCGCTTCCATCGGCACCATGTCCAGCCCGGCGCCGTGGCGGATCGCGGCCCTGAGCTTCGTCGCGCCTTCGAAAAGCGCCGCCGGCAAGGGAGCGCGAACGATGATGACATCGGCGTCCCTTGCCTCGGCGGCCAGCGTGTGCGCGTCGAGAGCGGAAGCAACGACGAGTTCGCCGGCCCCTGTCAGCATGGAAGAGGCACGAGGGTGCAGTCTGTGTGTCGACAGGATCTTGGGCATTTCAGGCCTTTTCGAGCGCTGGGCTGTGCGGTTCCGCCTCACGCCCTTCGATCAGCCCCTTCCAGTAGCTTTCCGCGCCTTGCAGATGAGCGCTCATCAGCGCCTGGGCGAGATTGCCGTCGCGGCGCAGCAGCGCCTCATAGATCTGGATATGCTCGGCATGCGAGCGCACGCTGCGTTCGGGATCGTTGAAATAGATCGGCAGGCGCAGCTCGCCCATCATGTAGTAGACGCTGCAGACATTGTGGAAGACGCTGTTCTTGGTCGCGCGCACGATCTCGAGGTGGAACTCGCGGTCTTCCCTGGCAAGGCCTTCGCCGGCGGCGATACGCTCCTCAGAGGCCTTCAGAATCTCGCGCAGCCGCTCGAAATTCTCCTCGGTGGCGCGCGAACAGGCAAGTTCGGCGGCCTTGATCTCGTGGATCTTGCGCAACTCGACCGTCTCGTAGATCTGGACAGGATCGAGCGGCAGGCCGGCGCGGGCGAACAGCGCCATCGCCTCGACGCTCGCCTGCTTTGTATCGATGTAGATGCCGGATTTCGCCCGTCGCTCGACGATGCGCATGGCCTCGAGAATGGCCAACGCCTCGCGGATCTGGCCGCGGCTGACGCTGAAATGCTCTGCCAGTTCGCGCTCCGACGGCGTGCGGCCCGTCTCCTTGTCCGAATGGGAGAACAGATAGGCGGCGAGTTCCGCGAGAAGGTTCTTTTCTTTCATTGTCAGCCGTGTTGCGCGTGCGCCTCCAGGAACCGCTCCGAAATGGTGAATCCCAGCCCGGGTCTATCAGGGATCGCTACCATACCGTCCTTTGCTTCGACAGTCTCTTCGATCAGATCGTGGATCATGGGGTTGGCGCCGAGCGAATATTCGACGGTGAAGCTCGCCGGCGATGCGGCGCAGATATGCAGCCCGGCAAAGAAACAGGGCGCACCGGCCCAAAGATGCGGTGCAAAGCGCAGATTGAAGGCGCTGGCGATGGTACCGATCTTCATCGCCTCGCTGATGCCGCCGCAAAAGGCCGGATCCGGCTGGAAGATATCGGCGGATCTGAGCACGGCGAGGTCGCGGAAGGCATAGCGTGTCGCCTCGCTTTCGCCGGTGGCGATCGGGATCGAGCCGCAGGCGCGCACCTCGGCCATGCCAGGTTTGTCGTCGGCAATCACCGGCTCCTCGAACCAGGCGAGATCGAGGTCGCCGGCAAGATGAATGAAGCGCTTGGCTTCGGCCACCGTGTAGGTGCCGTGCGCGTCGACCATCAGGTCGACATCGGGACCGAGCGCCTGTCTTGCGGCGCGGACGCGGGCCGCGGAGACGTGCGGGGCGCCGTCCATGGCGCCTACCCGCATCTTCAGCGCCTTGAAGCCGCCCTTGGCGATGTAGGACTGCAGCTGGTCGCCGATGTCTTCCGCAGTGGCCCAGCCGCCGGAAGCGTAGGCCGGCATGCGGTCCAGCTTGCGGCCGCCGAGCAGCCGCCAGACCGGAACGCCGAGCGATTTGCCAAGAATGTCCCACAATGCGATGTCGACGGCGCTGATAGCGGCGATGCTCATGCCGCGTCGTGCCAGTTGCGGCATGGCGTGGCCGGCGCGGGCGGCGCTGTCGTGGCGGACGCCATTGTAGAGCATCTCCCAGATGACGCCGATGTCGGCCGGGTCGAGGCCGACCAGCTGTGGGCCGACCTCGTGGTTCAGCAAATGGACGAGGGCGCCGTAGCTGCCGGCGCTGCCGGCGGCATTCTTGCCTTCGCCCCAGCCGACCAGCCCGTCGTCGGTTTCGATGCGCAGGATGGCGGCGTCGAACGTCGCCACCTGACCGAAGTCGCTGCGGTGCTGCTTCGCGGCCTCGATCGGTATGCGAATCCACCAGGCTTGGACCGTCTTGATGCGCATGTTCATCCTCGGCGCGGCCGCGGTGAGGCGGAAGGGCTCATTCCAAACGGCTCGGCTACTTGATCAGCGGCAGCAGCGTTTCCGCGTTGATGCGCATCTGGTCGGTGTAGAATTTCTCCGTGAGCACGCTGGAGCCGTGGTCCTGAATGAATTTCAGCTGCTCCGGCGATATGTCGACGGGGTTGCGTTCGACCATGTCGGGATAGGGGGCGGCCGGCGTGCGGTCGACAGGAGCGACGAATTCGTTGGTCAGCGCGCCGTCATAGCCGATCTCCTTCAGCGTGCCGACGATCTTCGGCCAGTCGATCTGCCCGAGGCCGGCGGCGAAGCGGTTGTTGTCGGCGACATGGAAGTCGTAGAGGCGCTCGCCGACCTGCCGGATCGCGTCGTAGACGTTAAATTCTTCCATGTGGATGTGGTAGGCGTCGAGGCAGACGCCGCAATCGGGGCTGACCGCATCGGCCAGCGCCAGCGCCTGGGCGCCGCGGTTGAACAGGTAGGTCTCGAAGCGGTTGAGCGGCTCGACCGCAATCTTGACGCCGACCTTCTTGGCGTGGGTGAAGCATTCCCGGGTGGCGTCTACCACCCATTTCCATTCCTCTTCCTCGGTGCCGTCCGGCACGACCTTGCCGACGGTGGCGGGAACCAGCGTGATGATCTCGCCGTCGAGCTCGCTGACCATAGTCAGCACGTCCTTGACGTATTGCACCGAGCGCTCGCGCTGGCCCTGGTCCTTGGCGGCGAGATTGCGCTCGCCCAGCATCAGCGTCACCGCTCCCCAGCAGCGGATGCCGTGCTCCTTCAATAGCGCGCGCGTTTCCTTGGGCTTGTACTGTTCGGGTTCGCCGGAAATCTCGATCGACTCATAGCCGAATTTCTTGATGCGTTTGAGCGTCGTTTCCAACGGCTCCGCCCGCATCCAATTGTGCGTCGAAAGATGCATGGTCTATCCTTCCCAGAATTCGCCTGTACCAGTTCGCCTGCAACGCGCTCTGCCGGAGCCCATCGCATGATTCCTCCCCAAGGCGTCCCAGCTTTTTTGCAAACTGGTTCGACCAATTGGGCCTGATGGGAGGTCTACAGCAATTTCATCTGGACGGCAAGAAGTGCTGCCATGACGCGCTGTTTCTCGTCTACACCATTGATTACGTTGGAATATGTGGCGCAACTCGGCATGGTTGCAAAGCTCCGGTGGCGCGTCAAATGGCTTGACCAGATTTCGACATTTGGTAATACCAGAATGGCGGTACGAAGCGCACAGCGCAAAGAGACCAAAGAGGCTGGCCCTGTTTTCAATCGGCGCTATGCTTGGTCGTGAAACATAGGGAGATGCCGATGCCGACGACGATGAAGGGCCCTGGTCTGTTCCTGGCGCAGTTTGCGGGCGATGCCGCGCCGTTCAATTCGCTGGGCTCGATCACCAAATGGGCAGCCGGGCTGGGCTACAAGGGCGTACAGATCCCGACCTGGGATGCACGACTGTTCGATCTCGAGAAGGCGGCGTCCTCCAAGGCCTATTGCGACGAGGTGAAGGGCGTCTGCGCCGACGCCGGCGTCGAGATCACCGAACTGTCGACGCATCTGCAGGGGCAGCTGGTGGCGGTGCATCCGGCCTATGACGCGCAGTTCGACGGCTTCGCGCCACCTGCGGTGCACAACAATCCGAAAGCCAGGCAGCAATGGGCGGTCGAGCAGATGAAGTTCGGCGCCAAGGCGTCGAACAATCTCGGGCTCAAGGCGTCGGTGTCGTTTTGTGGTGCCCTGGCTTTCCCTTATCTCTACCCGTGGCCGCAGCGGCCGGCGGGGTTGATCGAGGAAGCATTTGCCGAACTCGGCAAGCGCTGGAAGCCGATCCTCGACGTCTATGACGAGAACGGCGTCGATGTCGGCTACGAGATCCATCCGGGCGAGGACGTGTTCGACGGCGCGACTTTCGAGATGTTCCTCGATGCGGTCGGCGGCCACAAACGCTGCAACATCAACTACGACCCGTCGCACTTCCTGTTGCAGCAGCTCGATTATCTCGAATTCATCGACATCTACCACGAGCGGATCAAGGCATTCCACGTCAAGGACGCCGAGTTCAACCCGACCGGGCGGCAAGGCGTCTATTCCGGCTACCAGAGCTGGACCAACCGCGCCGGGCGCTTCCGCTCGCTCGGCGACGGGCAGGTGGATTTCGGCGGCATCTTCTCCAAGCTCACCCAATACAACTATGATTCATGGGCGGTGCTGGAATGGGAATGCTGCCTCAAGCACCCCGAGGATGGTGCTGCGGAAGGGGCCCCCTTCATCCAGCATCACATCATCAGGGTGACGGAAAAGGCATTCGACGATTTCGCCGGCGGCACGACCGACAAAAAGGTGCTGCGCGGCATGATGGGTATTTAGCGCTGCTTCCCTTCCCCTTGAGGGGAGGGTGGCCCGCAGGGCGGGGTGGGGTCGGTTCATGCCGAACTCTGCCTTTACGACCCCACCCCGACGCTACGCGTCGACCCGCCCCGCAAGGGGGAGGGTAACGAACAACGAGGGAGAAAATCATGGTTGGCGCATCGAAGGCGGAAACGGGGGGCGGTCCGATCCGCTACGGCATGGTCGGCGGCGGACAAGGCGCCTTCATCGGTGCGGTGCACCGCATCGCGGCGCGTATGGACAACGAGTTCGTGCTGGTTGCCGGTGCCCTGTCGTCGGATCCGGAGCGCGCCAAGGCCTCTGCGGCCGAGCTCGGGCTCGATCCGGCACGCAGCTACGGCTCCTATGCCGAGATGGCCAAGGCAGAGGCCAAGCGGCCGGACGGCATCGAGGTGGTGGCCATCGTCACGCCGAACAATGTGCACGTGCCGGCCGCCAAGGCTTTTCTCGAGGCCGGCATCCACGTCATCTGCGACAAGCCGCTGGCGACGACGCTGGCCGAGGCGAACAAGCTGGCGGCGCTGGTCGAAAAGACCGGCAAGGTGTTCGTGCTGACGCATAACTACACCGCCTATCCGATGGTACGGCAGGCACGCGAGATGGTGGCCAAGGGACAGCTCGGCGATATCCGCATCGTGCAGTCGGAATATCCGCAGGATTGGCTGACCGAAGACCTGGCCGCCACCGGCCAGAAGCAGGCGGCGTGGCGCTCAGACCCCAAGCAGGCCGGCGCCGGCGGTGCGCTGGGCGACATTGGCACGCATGCCTATAACCTCGCCCGTTTCGTCTCCGGGCTGGAGCTCGATTCACTGTCGGCCGATCTCGACGCCTTCGTGCCGGGGCGGCTGCTCGACGACAACATCAACGTGCTGCTGCGCTTCAAGCCGGTCGGCAAGTCGCACCCGGCCAAGGGCATGATCTGGGCAAGCCAGGTGGCGCCCGGCCACGAGAACGGGCTGAAATTGCGTATCTACGGATCGAAGGGCGGGCTTGAATGGGTGCAAGCCGACCCGAACTATCTCTGGTACACGCCGTTCGGCCAGCCAAAGCAATTGATCACCCGAAATGGCGCCGGCGCACTTCCCGTCGCCGGGCGCGTCAGCCGCGTTCCGCCAGGCCATCCGGAAGGCTATCTCGAAGGCTTCGCCAACATCTACCAGGAGGCCGCGCGGGCGATTCGTGCAGCACGTAGAGAGGGCGGCAAGCCGGCTAAGGATGTCGTCTTCCCGACCGTACAGGACGGCGTCGAAGGCATGGCCTTCATCGAGGCCTGCGTGAAGTCGTCCACGAAGAATGGGGCGTGGACGAAGCTCTGAAGGGATGGTGATATTCAGATGAGGCCGGCCTCATCTGAATCTCACCACTCCTCGGGTGATCGAGCGAATGATGGGAGAGGGGCGTCGATGAAAATCGGCATGTGCATGCTGTTGTGGACGACCAGTGTCTTGAAAAAACACGAGCCGCTGCTCAGGGACATCAAGGCGACCGGGTTCAACGGCGTCGAGATACCGGTCTTTGCCGGCACGCCGGACGACTACAAGAAGCTCGGTGAGCTGCTCGACCGCATCGGGCTGGAACGCACCGCGGTCTCGGCGATGGGCGATCCGGCGATGAACCTGATCTCGCCGGATGCCTCGACGCGCAAGGCCGGTATCGACTACATGAAATGGGCGATCGATTGCGCTCAAGCGCTTGGCGCGGACACCTTGAGCGGCCCGTTGCATTCGACGCTCGGGGCCTTCTCCGGCAGCGGGCCGACAGCGGCTGAGAAAAAGCGCTCGGTCGCCTCGCAACGTGCCATCGGCGACCATGCCGGCAACAAGAACATTACCATCGGACTGGAGGCGCTCAACCGTTTCGAATGCTATCTGCTCAACACGATGGACGACCTGTCGGAGCATATCGACGCGATCAACCGGCCGCACGTCAAGGCGATGTACGACACCTTCCATGCCAATATCGAAGAGGCCGATCCGATCGGCGCCTATACGCGCAATCGCAAAAACGTCGTCCATATCCACATTTCGGAGAACGATCGCGGCGTGCCGGGCCGCGGCCACGTCCCCTGGAAGGAGACGTTCTCCGCTATCCGCAAGAGCGGCTATGACGATTGGCTGACGATCGAGGCGTTCGGCCGTTCGCTGAAGGATTTGGCGGCAGCAACCAAGGTGTGGCGCGACTTTTCGGAAAGCCCGGAAGCTGTCTACCGCGACGGCTACAGGCATATCACGAGCGGCTGGAAGAAGGCGGCATAGCAACTGTTCCTTCGTCAAACACGGGGGAAGCCCGCTGTTGCCGAAGGCGTGGAGACCTGCGGCCAATCGTGGTGATCACCCCTGGCCGGCCTGAATCCGGTTGTAGTCGTGGATCGTCCTGCTCAGCCGGCGGCGCAGGAAATTGGAAATGTTGTCGAAGATGAAAACGACGAGCAGGATCAGCAGCACCATGTAGAAGACATTGGCCCAGTTGGAGTTGGTGCGCATCGCCTCCCAGAGCTTCAGGCCGATACCGCCGGCACCGACAGCACCGATGATCGTCGCGCCCCTGGTGTTGGATTCCCACTGGTAGAGCGTTTGGCTGATGAAGACCGGGATCACTTCCGGCAGCACGCCATAGCGCTGCACCAGCAAGCCGTTGGCGCCGGTCGACTGGATGCCCTCGCGCGGCTTGTCGTCGATGTTCTCGAGACCTTCCGAATAGACTTTGCCGAGCGTGCCGATCTCGGTGAAGAAGATCGCGGCGCTGCCGGCCAGCGGGCCGGGGCCGAAGGCGCGGGTGAAGAACAGCGCCCAGATCAGCATGTCGACCGAACGCATGAAATCGAAAAAGCGCTTGAGCACCTGGCTAAGCAGGCCGCTCGGGGTGATGTTGCGGGCGGCGAAGAAGGCGAGCGGGAAGGCGACGATGCCGCCGAGCAGCGTGCCGAGAAATGCCATGACGATGGTCTGGAACAGCTTCGTCCAGACGTCGCCATGCTGCCATTGGGCATTGTACCAGATATTGTCGGCGGCCAGCGCAATGTTCGATGTGCCCGGCTTGAGCTCGGGTCCGGACATCAGCAACGAAACCACCTCGCCGGGCGACTTGCTGAAGAAGGGCGAGCGTGTGTCGAAGACGAAATTCGCCCAGCCGAGGAAGCGCTTGCGGACTTTGACGCGATCGACGGTTATGCGGACCTCGCCGGCAAAGCCCATCCTGGCAACGATTTCATCGTCGTGTGCGGTGATCCAGTCCGGCACGGGGCCGGATATCACCGGCTTGCCGCTGGTCAACGACACCGGTACCGTCTGGCCATTGGCGACCAGTATCGCCTCGGTCTTGTCGAAGGTGACCGATTTGGCCCGGCCGTCGATCAGGATGGTGTAGGAACCGTGGGCATTGGTGATGACCCAGTCGGGATGGGGATCTTCGCCAAGAGCCGAGAAACGCGGGTATTTGGGCGTGATCTGAGGCTGGTCGAGACGGAATTCCGGCTGCAGATCGTAGCTGATCCATTGCGTCAGGAAGAGCGGCAGGCGTTCCCAGTGCGATTCCCTCAGCACTTGCGGCAGGCTGAAGAACCACAAGGCGTAGACGAGGTAGAGCAGGATGCCGGCGAACAGAACCAGCGGGCCGAAGCGTTTGTGCACGGGCCGCCGGAACACTTGGGGAAAGCGCTCCTCGATCGACTGCATCTCATCGGCGGTCATCGCGGCCATGCTCAAGCGCGCATCATAAATGCCTGATCGCCGACGAGCTTGCGACGAAGCCAGGCGGAGAACTGGTCGACGAGGAAGATGGTGGTGAACAACAGCAGCACCAGTGCCAGTGTCTTGGCGCCGAAGCCGCGCGAGATCGAGAGCTTCAGCTCCTCGCCGATGCCGCCACCGCCGACCGCGCCGATGATGGTCGAGATGCGGACATTGATTTCGATCCTGAGCAGCGTGTAGGACATGAAATTGGGCAGCACTTGCGGCAAGCCGGCGAAACGTACGCGCTCGAACCAGTTGGCACCGACCGCGCGCAGGCCTTCTTCGGCGCGCATGTCGACGTTTTCGTTGATCTCGTAGAAGAGCTTGCCGAGGGCGCCGATCGAATGCAGGCCGATGGCGATGATGGCCGCGACCGGGCCGGTCGAGAGGATGGCTGCGAACAGGCCGGCAATGACGATCTCCGGGAAGGCGCGAAGCAGTTCCATGAAGCGCTTGACGACGAGCCTGAGCACCGGACTGGGCGTCAAATTGCGGGCCGCGATGAAGGAGAAGGGCACCGCAAAGATGAAGCCTATGAAAGTGGAAACCAGCGCCACATTAAGCGTGGTGAGCATCAGCTCGAAATATTCGGGCAGGTAAAAACCGCCCCAGAGATAGACGCGGCCAAGCGGGAAGTTGAACTCCTGGCTGCCCTTGTCGTGCGGCGATGCGATGTCGAACAGCGCGCGCCAGACGTCGTTGCAGTCCTTGGGAACAAGCCAACTAAGGAAATCCAGTATGTGCGGTAGCCGATCGAAGAAATGTCCGGCATTGGCCTCGTCGGCGAACCACATGGCTGTGCACATCGCGACAAGCAGCAAGCCGACGCCGAGCGCGGTGTAGAACCGGCGCAAGGACGTCTGGCGTTGCCAGGTGTCGGCCGTCCGCCGGGTCGTGTCTGAACGGATCGTGGCTGAGATGGTCATGATCGGGTATGCAAAAAGGGCGGCGCGGGTAACGCCGCCCTTTTCAATTGCATTCAGCCGCCGATCGCGGCTTTGCGGGCTTCGACGATGACGCTGTAGAAGTCCGGCTTCACCGGAACGTAGCCGGTGAAATCGCCGCCTTCGATGGCCTCGAAGCAAGGCTTGTCCTTGGCCGGCAGGCTGGTGAAGAAGTTGGCGAGCTTGGCGCTCATATCGCCGCCGAGCGCGGTGCGCACGACCAGCGGGCCGTTCGGGATCAGGCCGGAGCGCCAGACTTCGACGAAGTCGTTGGGGTCGACGGCGCCCTTGGCGATTTCCTTGTGGAAGGTGCCAGAAGTATAGCCGTTCTTGAAGTCGCCGATGCCCGAGGAATCGTCAACCGCAACATCGACCTTGCCGTCGCGGACGGCGAGAAGGTTGTTCTCGTGGCCGCCATTGAACTGCGTCGAGGCGAAGAAGGTTTCGTTCGAGGCGCCGGTGTCCTTCGGGATCTGGGTCAGCGGGATCAGATAGCCGGAGGTCGAATCCGGGTCGGCATAGCCAAGCTTCTTGCCCTTTGCCGACTTTATGTCGGTGATGCCGGACGACTTCAGCGCCAGGCCGATTGAATAATAGCCGGTCGCGCCGTCGGTCTGCTGGGTGGTGAGGATCGGGGTCACCGCGTTCGGATCCTTGAGATAGACGCTGGCATAGCCTGACGCGCCAAGCTCGGCGAAATCGAGCGTGCCGCCGAGCAGGCCCTGGATAACGCCGTCATAGTCGGCGGCCGGGAACAGCGAGACCTTTTCGAAGCCGAATTCGGACTTCAGGTGATCGGCGAGGCACTGAAAGTTGCGCAGCCGGTCTGCTTCATTTTCACCGCCAAGGATGCCGATGCGGAATTCCTTGATATCCTGGGCGTGAGCGGCACTTGCAGCGATGGCGAGCAATGAAACGGCGCCAAAAACCATCTTCCTAAACATTGGGTCTCTCTCCTTTGATCCGGCCTCGCGCCGGTTGCGATCGAATTTTGACGAGTGCCTTTGACGCGGGCGGGCGATCAGGCCGTTTTCATTGTTTGTCCATGATCTTTTCCGAAAACCGGTGTCCACTTTTTGCTACGCTGACCTTCGGTTCGGGATCATGGACTAGTATCCCGGAAATGCGGGCTCCAGCGGTCCGGCGGATGCAGCGATTTTCTGTTTGACGGCGACACTGGTCGAGGTGATGGCCTCGGAGATTTCGCCGCCATTGCTGTCGGCACCGTAGACCATGCGCACGGCCTCGCGGTTGAGATCTTCGGGCGGGCCGTCGAAGACGACCTTGCCGGCGGCCATGCCGATGATGCGGTTGCAATAGTTACGGGCCGTATCAAGGGTGTGTAGATTGGTGATCACCGTGATGCCTTCGCGCAAATTGATGTCCTGCAGCGAATCCATCACCACCTTGGCGTTGAGCGGGTCGAGCGAGGCGATTGGCTCGTCGGCGAGCAACACCTTCGGCCGTTGCATCATGGCACGCGCGATCGCAACGCGCTGCTGCTGACCGCCGGAAAGGGTGCCGGCAGGCTGCAGCGCGGTGCGGGCGATGTCGAGACGCTCGAGGGCTGCCACCGCCTCGGCGCATTCGTTGCGGGAGAACATGCCGAACAGGTTGGACAGGGTCGAGCGGTGGTTGAGCCGGCCGAGCAGCACATTGGTCAGCACGTCGAGGCGCGGCACCAGATTGAACTGCTGGAAGATCATGGCGCAGTCGCGCTGCCAGCGCCGGAGCGGCGAGCCGCGCAACCCGGAGACCTCGACGCCGTCGAACAGGATAGATCCCTGGCTGGGATCGATGAGGCGGTTGATCATGCGCAGAAGCGTCGATTTGCCGGCGCCCGAGCGGCCGATGATGCCGACCATCTGGCCTTGCGGAATGGAGATGTGAACATTGCTGACAGCAGTGTTCTTGCCGAACCGGCGGGTGACGCCGCGGATTTCGAGCGTAGCTGACATGGTGCAGGCTCCAGTCCAGTCGCAATTGAAGGTCTGTTAACCCTCGCTAGCGCAGCCACGTGAACCTGCGGTGTCTGATTGATGTCAGTTTTGTTACCGCCCACAGGTGTGCTGCAGGCGGCCCCGTTCGTCAGTCGGTTCCGAAGGGCATCAGCTTGCCGTTCCGCTCAGTAGGTGACTGTGACGACGACCGTATCGGTGTAGACACCGGCCGATGGCGTGGCTTGTGGCGGCACCCGACCATAAACGGTGAGGCTTTGAGGCGCGCCGGTTCCGGTGCCCGCCACTGTGCTACCAGGCGTCGACGCATCACCCCAGGGCTGAGTTCGATCGGTGTCCTTGTAGAGCCCGTAAGTCACGGTTTCCGCACCCTTCGACATCTTGCGCGCCGTCGGGGCCGAACCGGTTGTGCCGCCGCCCAGCGATACAGTGTAAGCAGCTGCCGGCGTGCAGGTTATCGAAACCTGACCGGCGGCATCGACATCTGCGGCGAGAACGCCCGTCGATCCGAAATCGACGTTGCTGGTCGATACGAGGCAATTCGCAGCGACCGTTGCATTTATGGTGAAAGTCGGAGCCGCCGCCAAGGTGCCGGTACCTGTATTGCAGTTGTTGGTGCTGCTGACGCGGTAACGAAATTCGACATTCGCACCAGAAAAGGTCGAGAGATAGGTCCCGGGTGGAGCCGTGCCCTGGCCACCAAATGCCGCGCCGTAGATTGTGGCGGTGCCCGTGGCCGTGCCCAAAAGACCCAGCGTCAACGTCAAGACCGGCGGGCGCGAAGCATAGGCCCAGGCATAAGATCCCCAGACGATGCTGCGCGCCGTATCCGAATAGAGCTGATAGTTGAGGCTGCTGGCTCCGCTCAGCATTTGTCGGGCCGCTGCCGTGGATGCGCCTCCGCTGCCGGCTGCAAGATGCGCACAAATAAGGATGCGCTGGGTGACCAAGCCCCCCGTGCAACTCATGTCTATCGTCGCGGTCGAGTTGGTCTGGCTGCTCGACAGAGTATCGACCGAGCCAAAATTCATGCCGGAAACGCCGAAACTGCAGCTCAAGGCCCAAGCGGCCGACGGGAACAGGACGACGATCAAGAGCATGACAAAGCGGAGCATCTTGTTTCCCATTGTCACCTTTCCCATTGTCACTGGCACGTCACGTCCTTGATCGCCACTTGCTGGCCGGGTGTGGGCAGGTAGAAAAATTCGGCCCGGCAGGAACTCCCATCGGAGCGAGCAATGACGAGTGCGTTTTCGGCACCCAGGTCGCGAATGTACGCCTGGCCGTCATAGCCGATGATGAAGTCTTCCGACCCACCCTCCATGCGGCCGCTCAGGCCGGCCTCGAGCGGTACCCCGCTGCTGTCGACCAAGGTGACGAGCGCCGCCTCCGGCGCTTCCGAAACACCGAATTTCACCACCACGCCGCTGCGATCGGCCGGCACCACGATTTCCCTGGTGGCCGGAATATCCGCGTCGACCGGCAGGTTCTTGGGATCGATCGAAATTGTGTTCGGCTCGTAGGAATTGAGGCCGGGGATCAGAATGCGGCCGCGACTGTCGGTCTTGCCGACCGGGCGATTCTGGAATTGCACGTCGACGTCGGGCGCGCCGACCTCGACGACCGCGAAAGCGTCGTCGATACGATTGGTGGCGAAAACGCCGCCACCTGCCACTGCGATTGCGCCATCCATCTGCGCGGTGGCTCTGAAATCCTTGTCATATTGTTGAACGTCGGCTTCGAAGCGAGCGAAGGGAGCCCTGTAGCTGACGGCAGCCGAACGGCTGGTTGTTTCTCCTTCCGACGTTCGCGCCCGCCAACCGATGCTGCCGTCCTCCAGACGCTCCGACCTGGCAACGTCGGCAACGACATTGAGGCCGTCGGGGCCGTTCTCCACGCCGGTCGAGGCGGTGATGTCGTCCCCGAATGAGATCGAGATCCCGGCAAACACGCCGAAGCTGTGATGGTCTTCGAGATCGGCAAAGGCCGTAGCGTAAAAGCTGCTTCGTTTGAATATTTGCTGACTATAGGAAAGGCCGACAATCTGGCTCTTCTCGCCTTCGGCGCTTTCGAGATGCGTATAGGAGAGATTGAGGCTCGAAAACTCAAGTGGTGCCGGAATGCTCAATGTTACTTGATCAATCGATCGCGGAACGTCCCCGCTGAAGATCGGGAAATCGCCGGGATCAGGAAAGGAAGGTTCGGCGGTCACCGAGGCGATATCCTGGTAGTCGCCGAAGGCGCGCTGAATCCGACCATAGATCGACCATCCCTCGGAACTCATCTCCAGCGACGCGTTCACCAGCGAGCCAGTGCGCCCGTCATGATTGCTGGCGGCAACGGCGAGTGAGGCAGCGCCGTAGTGTCCGAGCGGAAACGCGGCGCCCACCCCGCCATTGACCAACCCCTCGCCGCCCTCGGCATGGGCCTCGAGTGTCAGCCAGTTGGTGAGACCGTAACGCGCCGTGGCGATGCCAAACAGGCGCTCGTCATAGTCGGCGGATTCGATGCCGAAATTGCGCCGTGGAAGTCCAACTTCGGCGGAGAAATCGAGCAGCCCCTGTCCCAGCATCGAGCTGGAGGTGTAGAACGGAAGCGTGGCGGTGGTTTCACGACCGAGACTGTCTCGCAAGACAACCTGCGCTTCGCCGGCGCCTGCAAACACCGGCAGATTGGTAATCTGGAAGGGGCCGGCGGGAACCTCGCCGCTGTAGGTGCGGACGTTCTGGGTGTAGACTTCAAGCGTCGAAGGAACGGCTGCGGTTCCTCCGAAAGACGGCAGCGGCAGCGTGACCAGGTCGGATCGAAGCCGGAAGTTGCGCTGCGCCTGGACGCCGCCGAGGTAGACGGGCCGCGTCCATGACAGCCCGCCGGAAATGAAGTCACCTGCCCGATAGGTCATCAGGCGCTTCGGGTCCGAGTAGTTCCAGGTCGTGTTGAGCCGTACAAGTCCGCCAAACTCGCTGTCGGAATAGCCGGCGGTGAATGACTGGCTGAGCGTGCCGAAAGGGCTGAAAGCACGCGCGTCGAAGCCGCCGGAAATGCCCTGGAACAAGTCCAGATCATCGTCGAAGAAGCTGTTGGAGCTCGCAAAAAGCGAATAGTTCAGCACACCACCGTAGCCGGACTGCGGCTGAAGACGATCTTCCTTGTCGGTGCCGCGAATGTCGACGACGCGTGCGGCCCGACCCTCGTTGCTGGTCGTGACGTAAAGGCGCTGGGTTGCTTCGTCGATCCGAAAAGCGACCTCCGGCAGTCGGTCGAGCCTGACCAGGCCATCGTTGCCGATAGCGTCCTCCACGGGCTTCAAGCCGACTTGCTCCAGCTCGTCCGGAGTTGCCGCCAGGCCGCCGTCGGCAAATTCCGTAAAGGTGCCAATCAGTCCCGTCGAAACATCATTGATGAACACTTCGAGGTAAAGATCGCGGCGTCCCGCCGGGGGGAGAGCGGAGTCCACGACTTGCGGCTCAGCTTGCGAAACCTGAGCGACCGCCGGCAGGAGAGGGAAGATGATGCCCGCAACGACGACCGCGACCCTAGCGCCCCTTGATCGCCACTGGGGCATCGAATGGTCCACGATCACTTTGCCCTTTTAGCGTGATAGGGCTTCCAGCCAGCGATTTGCCGTTGCCGAGCGGCCATTGCATGGTCGCGCCGCCCAAAACATAACCGACAAGCCCGCTGCGACCACCCAGCTTCTTGCCGCCCTGAACCAAATTGAGATTGGACAGTCTCACGCGGCTTTCACCATTGTTGTGCGCTATCAGCATCAGCCTGCCTCCGGTCCGCGATACACTGAACGACACGTCAGATGCCTTTGCGTCGGGATTGCGAAAGAAGACAGGCACGGAATAGCGCAGCACCAGAGTGACAGTGCCGCCCTTCCTCCGCGACGGGTCAGGCAGTTCGTCCACCAGGACGCGGTAGCTTTCTTCCGTATCCACCGGCGCCTTGCTGACGCGAACGACACGAACGACGTAGTCGGCATTCGGTCCGATCCGCGTCGATGGCGGGCTGGCGACGACATCCGAGGTCGGCTCTAGTTGCTCCACGCCGCCTGCCTGGCGCCACCGAAAGACGCGGACCTGGACATTGATAGGCCGCTTGGCGTCATTGCGCAGGTTCAGAACCGCCGCGCTGTCGGGGGCGATCAATTCCAGATTGGTCGGGGCTACCCGCAAGGAAGCACCCTGAGAGTAGCCCGCGCACAGCAAGACGATCGCTGCGGCACTGACGTGTGTCAGCATGGATCGCATGCTAATTCCTTCGCGTTTGGGGAAGGTCAATAGGTTATGGTAATTGCAACGGTGTCCGTGTAGTCGCCTGCTGCCGGCGTCAGCTGCGCAGGTACCCGCCCATAGACGGTCAGGTTCTGGACGTTGCCGTCGCCGGTTCCCGTAACGGTGTCGGTGTTGACAGTGTCGCCCCATACCAGGGTGCGCGCGCTGTTACTATACATCGTGTAGTTTACCGTAGCAGCCGCCGGCGAAGTCATTTTGCGAACCGCAACCGTCGCGCCGGTGCCGGCACCTGCGCCGAGGCCCACATTGTAAGTCTGTCCGGAGGTGCATTGCACACCGATTGTGCTGGTCTCCTCGACGTTTCCATCGATGACGCCGTGCGAACCGAAATTCAGATCGCCAGCGGTTTGGACTTTGCATTGATTAGTGATCGTCAGGCGAACCGTCATACTACCGGCAGCCGTCACGGCAAAAGCGGAATTCGTCATCAATGACGCTGTCGAAAGAATAGCCAAAATGGCCGTCAGCTTGGCGCGCATCCGAGTGCTCCTTTTTTCTCGGCTGCTCGCCCATCGCGACAACCGTAGTACATACATCTCGCATGTCTCTGTTAAGATTCAGATAAGTTTAGACTCGGCTAAATTGTGGTTCCTGGTGCGCGAACGCGCGTGTCACTCGCCGGGTGGAATCTCTGCCGCGGTATCAGGGCTACGCGCCGTATTTCTCCAGAAACGCCTCGGCCGAAAGCGCGCGGAAATCGTCGAGTGCGGCGCGCAGCCGGGCATGATCCCAGTCCCACCAGGCGAGCGCCTGGTAGCGCTCCGCCGTGCGGCGGTCGAAGCGTTCGCGGATCGGTCTGGCCGGCACGCCGCCGACGATGGTGTAGGGCGCGACATCCTTCGAGACGACCGCGCCAGCGCCGACCGCCGCGCCGTCGCCGACGGTGATGCCGGGCAGGATGGTCGAGCCATGGCCGAGCCAGGTGTCGTGGCCGATGGTGACGCGTTTGGCGCGGCGCTGGGCGAAGAATTCGCTCTCGTGCTCGGCGTCGTCCCAATAGTCGGAGGCGCGATAGGTGAAATGATGCAGCGTCGGCCGCCAGGTCGGATGATTGGTGGCATTGATGCGGACGCTTGCGGCGATATTGGCGAACTTGCCGATGGTCGCGCACCAGACGGCACAGTCCTGCATCATGTAGGAATAGTCGCCAAGAATGCTTTCCGAGACCCGGCTGCGCTCAGCGATCTCGGTCCAGCGGCCAAGCGTCGAGTTCTCGACTTCCGCCGTCTCGTGGACCAGCGGCGCCTCCGACAATTTCTTGGTCATGCGGCGATTTTCCCGGCGGCGAAGGCGGTCACGTCGATGATGCGGTCGGCGACCGCCTCGCGCACGTCGTGGTCGTGGAAGATGCCGAGCAAAGCGACGCCCGCCGCCTTCTTGGCGGCGATCAACGCAATCACCACGTCGCGGTTCCTCGCGTCGAGCGAGGCGGTCGGCTCGTCGAGCAGCAGGATCGGATGCTCGGTGATGAAGCCGCGCGCAATATTGACGCGCTGCTGCTCGCCGCCGGAAAAGGTCGCCGGCGGCAGCGCCCAGAGTTTTTCGGGCAGGTTCAGCTGCCCCAGCAAGGCGCGCGCCTTGCCGCGCGCGACCTCACGGTCCTCGCCACGCTCGACCAACGGTTCGGCGACAACATCGAGCGCCGAGACGCGCGGCACGGTGCGCAGGAACTGGCTGACATAGCCGATCGTGAGTCGGCGAACTGCAAGCACGGTGCGCGGGCTGGCCGAGGCGAGATCGATGAGCCCGCCCTCGTGCTGGACGATGATCTGGCCTTCGTCGGCGGCATAATTGCCGTAGAGCATTTTCAGGATCGAGCTCTTGCCGGCGCCGGACGGACCGCCGAGCACAGAGCATTCGCCGGCCCTGATCGCGAACGAGACACCGGCGACGACCGGCAATTTGATGCCGTCACGCAGATGCATGGTGAAGCTCTTGGCAACATCGGAGACAACGAGCGGGGTCGCCATGATTACACCTGCAGTATCGAGGAAACGAGAAGCTGGGTGTAGGGCGCGCGCGGATCGTCGAGCACGCGGTCGGTGAGGCCGCTTTCGACGACGCGGCCGTCCTTCATCACCATCATGCGCTGCGACAGCAGCCGCGCCACCGCGAGATCATGGGTAACGACGATGGCCGCGAGGCCGAGATCGGTGACCAGCCCGCGCAGCAGATCGAGCAAGCGCGCCTGTACCGAGACGTCGAGGCCGCCGGTCGGCTCGTCCATGAATACCAGCCGCGGCCCGGTGACGAGGTTGCGGGCGATCTGCAGGCGCTGGCGCATGCCGCCGGAAAAGGCGCGCGGCTCATCGTCGATGCGGTCCTCGTCGATCTCGACGCGCGACAGCCAGTCGACGGCCGTGGCGCGGATCCTGCCATAGTGGCGGTCGCCGACCGCCATCAGCCGCTCGCCGACATTGGCGCCGGCCGACACAGTCATGCGCAGGCCGTCGGCGGGGTTCTGGTGGACAAAGCCCCAGTCGGTGCGCATCAGGAAGCGGCGCTCGGCCTCGCTCATCCGGTAAAGCTCGCGGAACTGGCCGTCGCGCATGCGGTAGCTGGCGGTACCGGAGCTGGGTAGCAGCCGCGTCGACAGGCAGTTGAGCAGCGTCGTCTTGCCGGAACCGGACTCGCCGACCACCGCCAGCACCTCGCCCGGCCACAGGTCGAACGTGACGTTCTCGCAGCCGACGCGCGAGCCGTAGAATTTGGACAGCGCCGAGACGCGCAGCAACGGTTCGTCGATCATGGGCGCGATCCTGGCATGAATTCTATGCTGTCGGCTTCGCTGTCGATCTTGCCGTCAAGGAGTGCGAGGAAGGCCCTCCCGACCTCAACCAGACCCTTGGTTTGATAATCCAGCCCCCAGGAGTTTGTGAAACCAAGAAGGTTCATGGTTGATGCAGGGAGCTTGTCGCCATGCCGGGACAGTGCTTCGAGCAGTCTTTCGATAGCGGCGACGACGGAAGCTTTCGTTGCGGAGTCGGCAGCAGCCTCGTCGAGATGGGCGTCCATCGCCCCGACGATCTCAGCCTCTGACTGCCACAACCATTCGTCGCGCAGTAGCATAAGGGGATCTGCTCGATCTGCCTTGGTTTCCAGGTTCAAAGCCAACAGTCGCAGCCAAAGGGACAGGACAGAGTCGCGCATCCAGAAGCCTTTGTCGCCAATCGCGACGAATGAGGTGCCCATTATGTCCGCTCCTCAAGAGTGGCTGCTGGGTGCTGTCCATGACCCGCTTCGCGCCGCTTCTCGCAATGATCTGTGTCGGAGCAGACGAACATGTGGCCGCCATGATCATCGAGGATGACCTCGTCGAGATAGACGTTTTCGGCCGCGCACAGCGCGCAGGGCTGGTCGAAGGTCTGCACCTCGAACGGATGGTCCTCGAAGTCGAGGCTGACCACATTGGTGAAGGGCGGCAACGCATAGATGCGTTTTTCGCGGCCGGCGCCGAACAGTTGCAAAGCCGGCGAACGGTGCATCTTCGGATTGTCGAATTTCGGCGTCGGCGAAGGATCCATCACATAGCGGCCTTCGACTTTGACCGGATAGGCATAGGTGGTGGCGATGCGGCCGTGCTTGGCGATGTCTTCGTAGAGCTTCACATGCATCAGGCCGTACTCCTCCAGCGCATGCATTTTGCGCGTTTCGGTCTCGCGCGGCTCGAGGAAGCGCAGCGGCTCGGGGATCGGCACCTGGTAGACCAGCACCTGGCCGGCCACCAAAGGGTGTTCGGGGATACGGTGGCGGGTCTGGATGATGGTCGCCTTGGCCGTCTCGGTGGTGACGGCGACATTGGCGACCTTCTTGAAGAAGGCGCGGATCGAGACAGCATTGGTGGTGTCGTCGGCGCCCTGGTCGATGACCTTGAGCACATCGTCCGGCCCGATGATCGAAGCGGTGACCTGGACACCGCCGGTGCCCCAGCCATAGGGCATCGGCATTTCGCGCGAGGCGAACGGCACCTGATAGCCGGGGATGGCGATGCCCTTGAGGATCGCCCGGCGGATCATCCGCTTGGTCTGCTCGTCGAGGTAGGCGAAGTTGTAGGTGGCGATATCGGTTGGTTGGGCGGTCATTCCGCGGCCTCCCTTTTCTCTTCCATCTTGCCGGTGTTCTCGCGGGCGTCGTGCTCGGCGCGCATGCGGCGCACGAGGTCGAGTTCGGCCTGGAAGTCGACATAGTGCGGCAGCTTGAGGTGCTCGACGAAGCCGGTCGCCTGGACATTGTCGGAATGCGAGATGACGAACTCCTCGTCCTGGGCGGCGGCAACGACATCCTCGCCGAACTCCGAAGCGCGCAGCGCGCGGTCACATAAAGCCATGGCCATCGCCTTGCGCTCGCTCTGGCCGAAGACGAGGCCGTAGCCGCGGGTAAATTGCGGCGGCGCCTTGGCCGAGCCTTTGAACTGGTTGACCATCTGGCATTCGGTGACGCGGATTGAGCCGAGCGGGACGGCGAAGGGCAGTTCCGGCACGTCGAGTTCCAGCTCGACCTCGCCAATGCGGACTTCGCCGACGAAGGGATGATTGCGCGCATAGCCGCGCTGGGTGGAATAGCCGAGCGCCAGCAGAAACCCTTCGTCGCCGCGCGACAGCGCCTGCAGGCGGATATCACGCGCCATCGGGAATTCGAGCGGCTCGCGGGTGATGTCGCCTGGGACATGGTCCTGCGGCATGTCGCCGTCGGGCTCGATCAGGCCTTCGCGGGCAAGGATCGCCGAGACGCGCGGCATGGCTTCCGCCTCGCCCGCACGCTGCTCCGGCTCGGCGACATCGCCGCCGGCGGCAAGCTCGGGATCGAGCAGCCGGTGGGTATAGTCGAAGGTCGGGCCGAGAAGCTGGCCGCCCGGCAGGTCCTTGTAGGTCGCCGAGACGCGCCGCTCGACCAGCATCGTGCCGGTCTCAACCGCTCTGGTGTAGCCGAAGCGCGGCAGCGTCGTGCGATAGGCGCGAACCAGGAAGATCGCCTCGATCATGTCGCCGCGCGCCTGAACGATGGCGAGCGCCGCCAGTTCGCGGTCGTAGAGCGAGCCTTCGCTCATCACCCGGTCGACGCCGAGCGCCAGCTGCTCGACGATCTGGTCGAGACGAAGTGCGGGCACTGAACGGTCGCCGCGCCGGCGGTCGGCGAGCAATTGATGAGCGTTGCGAATGGCCGCTTCGCCGCCCTTTACCGCGACATACATCCTATGCCTCCATCATCTTGATGCGCGTCGTGCGCGGCAGGCAGGCAATTCCGCCAGGGGTGGCGAGGATGATGTCGACGCCACGCGGAAAGCGCTGGTTATTCTGCTTCCACTGCTCGACGAAATGACGCGGCATCCGTGCCGGCGCGATCGTCGCCGTCCGTTCGATGCCGGGGCCTTCGAGCAATAGCGGAGCGCCGGAGACGAGATCGCTGACCTCGAGGATCAGCGTCGTGGAACGGTCCGGATAGTCCTGGGTGCCTTGCGAAAAGCCGTCGAGCGCCATCATCTCGGCCGGCGAGGCGATCAGCGCGAAATGTGCGTCGGCCGGCGTGTTGGCCAGTGGCGCGCCGGTATGGAAGCCGAGCCAGGATTTGATAGCGGGCGAGGCCTGCAAAGCCGGGTCGAGCCAGAGCGGCGTGTCGTTGTCGCACAGCGCCAGGGCTATGGCGCCGGCGGTGGCCGACAGCGGCGCCGGAGGGTGGGCAAGGACCGGCAGGGGCTGCACGCTGCCCGGCCGTGCCATCGCGTCCATGACGGCGCGGAACACCGTCTGCGCGTTGAAGACCGGATCGGCGAAACCGCCTTCGATCGATTGCACGGCTGCGTCCATCAGTCTTCTCCGCGTACCATGGTGAAGAAGTCGACCTTGGTCGCCGCCGTCTCGGCGCGGCGCTGTTCACGCGCCTTGGTCAGTGCGGCCTGCAAGGGGGCGACGATCCTGGTCTCGACTGCGTTACGGTGGGCGGGGTCCTGCCAGAGCGCGTCGGCAATCGCTGCCAGCCTTGCCTTTTGCTTGTCGCGGCCGAGTGCGTAGCAGTGGCCGACCTGCCCGGACGCAAGCCGCACCGTGGCGCGGGTGACCGTCGCCTCGCCGACATTGAAGGGCGCACCGCCACCGCCAATGCGACCGCGCACCGTAACCAGGCCGGTTTCGGGACCACGCAAAAGCTCCGCCTGGGAAGGCAGGCCGGACTCATTCCAGAGACGGACGATATCGTCGCCGGGGGCTTGTGCCAGTGTCGCCATGGCGGCTTTGCGCTCGGCCTGCTCTCGCGCTTCCTGTCCCCGCATGGCCGGTGCTCCTTGTGCGCTTAATTTGTCTATTGATATAGACAACTATACAAATTATACCCGTTATCTAGCGCGTGTCCATGACGGGTGAGTGACAAGAGCCAAAGTGGGCGCAAAGTTGGGGGCGGGAATGATCGGGCATGCCAACAGCATCGAGCGGCGCAGCGGTGTTGCACTGTGGCGCCAGATCGCCGACCAGATCCTGCGTTCGATCGCTATCGGGGATTTTCCCGAGAACGCGGCACTGCCGCCGGAGATCGTGCTAGCCGAGCGCTATGGCGTCAACCGCCACACGGTGCGCAGCGCCATCGCGGCGTTGGTGCAGGAGGGTGTGCTCAAGGCAGAGCAGGGGCGTGGCACTTTCGTGCTGTCGCGCAGGCGGCTGTCCTATCCGATCGGCACGCGCACGCGCTTTTCCGAAGGCCTGCAGGGCCAGGCGTCGGAGCGCAGGAGCGTCTTGCTGGCGTCGGCGGTCGAGCCGGCCAGCCGGCGCGTCGCCGAAGGGTTGGGCCTTGCCAAAGGGTCCGACGTCATTCGCCTGGAGACGCGCGGTGAAGCCGACGGACAGGCGGTGTCACGGGCCACCGGCTGGTTCGACGCCAAGCGCTTTGCCGGCATCGATGCCGTCATGGCGGAGACCGGATCCATCACCGCATCGCTCCAGCGCTTCGGCGTCAGCGACTATCTCCGGCAGTCGACGGTGCTGTCGGCGCGCCATGCGGATGCCGCCGATCTTGCCGACCTCGACCTCCAGCCAGGGGCCATCGTGCTGGTCACGGTCGCCGTCAACGTCACGCCGGACGGAAAGCCGATCCAGTTTGCCGAAACGCGGTTCCCAGCGGAGCGCGTCGAGCTGAAACTTTCGGCTCTCTGAGGCGCGCCAGCTTCGGCATCACCCGGCCTGGATGACCGCCTTGATCAACCCGGATTTCTCATGCGCCCAGCGGGCGAGGTCGCGCGGCGTCTCGCCAAGCGTCGTGCGGTGCGTGACGAGCTTTGCCAGCGGCACCGCGCCGTTGCGGATCGAGGCGGCGACATGGTCGAAATCGGCACGCAGGGCGTTGCGGCTGCCGATCAGCATCATTTCCCGCTTATGGAATTCAGGGTCGGAAAAGCTGATGTCGTCCTTGACGACGCTAACCAGCACCAATGTTCCGCCATGCGCGACATGGGCGAAGGCCGACTGCACCGATCGGGTGCTGCCGGTGGCGTCGAACACCGCGTCAAAACCATCGCCGCCGGTCGCCTGTCGGACCAGTTCGGGGGCAGCTCCCTGCGAGCCGTCGTGCGTCGCGAAGCCGAGTTCGCTTTCGGCAAAACCCAGCCTCTCCGTACTCATGTCGAGCAGTGTCACATCGAGCCCGGCGATGCGGGCAAACAGCGCCGTGCCGAGCCCGATCGGGCCCGCGCCTATGACCAGGGTGCGTGCGCCGGATTGAGCCAGCGAGCGCCGTACTGCATGGGCGCCGATCGCCAGGAATTCGACGGCGGCGGCATCGGCCAGCGACAGGCCGTTTGCCGGATAAAGATTTTGCGCCGGCACCAGGATCTGCTCGCACATGGCGCCGTCGCGGTGGACGCCGAGCACCTCGATCTTCACGCAGCAATTCGGCTTGCCTTGCCGGCAGGCGATGCATTGGCCGCAAGCGAGGTAGGGATTGACGATCACCGGCTCGCCGATTGCGAGGTCGACGCCTTCGCCAGCCTCGATCACGGTTCCCGAGACTTCGTGGCCCATGATGCGGGGATAGGCGAGGAACGGATGCTTGCCTTCGAAGATGTGATAGTCGGTGCCACAGATGCCGACATGGCTGACCGCGACCAGCGCCCAGCCGGAGGGCGGCGCGGCCGGCGCCGGCCGATCTTCAAGGACAAGGTCGCCGGGCGAGCGGCAGATGACGGCTTTCATGCTTCAATCCAGTTTATTTGCCGCGTCGGCGCAGGCCGTCGAAATAGACGATGACGATGATCAGCACGCCGGTGATGATGCGCTGCCAGAAGGCGTTGACGTTCAAGAGATTGGCGCCGTTGTTGATGGTGGCGAGGATGAAGGCGCCGAGCAGCGGCCCGTGCACGGAGCCGACAGCGCCGAACAGCGAGGTGCCGCCGATCACCGAGGAGGCGATCGCCTGCAATTCCCAGCCCTCGGCCTGCGTCGGATTGCCGATGCCAATGCGCGACGCGAGCAGCACGCCGACGAAGGCCGCGCATAGGCCCGACAGCGTGTAGGCCATGTAGATGGTGCGCTGGACGTTGACGCCTGACAGGCGCGACGCCTCGGCGTTGGAGCCGACCGAGAACAGATAGCGGCCCCAGCGGCTGTGGTGCAGGAAGATATAGGCCGGGATGCCGACCAGGATCACCATCCAGAACAGATTGGGGACGCCGACGAAGGAACTGCGCGAGAACGTCTGGAAGGCGTCGTTGTTGATCGAGATCGAGTTGCCGTTGGTCATCAACAGGCCGATGCCGCGCAGCGAGGTCAGCGTCGCCAGGGTGATGATGAAGGGCGGCAGGCCCATCTTGACGATGCCGAAGCCATGGAACATGCCGATGGCGACGCCGACCAGCAAGGTAATCAGGATGGCGAGGAAAACCGGTGTGCCGGCGTTGATCAGCATCGCAACGATGACGGTGGCGAAGCCGACAACGGCGCCGACGGAAAGGTCGATGCCGCCGGTGATGATGACGAAGGTCTGGCCGACCGCCAGGATGGCGATCATCGACCCTTGCCGCAACAGGTTGGAGATGTTGTTGGCGGAGGCGAAGCTCGGCGTCGCTACCGACAGGATGATCCATAAAAGAACCAGCAGCGCCAGCAGTGTCAGCCCGAACAGGGCGTTGTAGTTGCGTTTCGGCCTTTCGGCAGGGATCGCCTCGGTGCTCATATCTGTCCTCCCGGTCTTTCTTGTTTCTCGGCCAGCGCCTGGGTGAGGATCTCCTCGTGATCAGCGGTCCGAAACCCATGCGTAGCCACCAGCTTGCCGCGCCGGAACACATGCAGCGTGTCGGCGAGTTCATAGACCTCCGGCAGGTAGGACGAGATCAGGATGATCCCGGCTCCCTTGGATAACAGCGCGCCGAACAGGCGGTAGATCTCGGCCTTGGTGCCGACATCGACGCCGACCGTCGGCTCGTCGAAGATGAACAGCTTGGCGCCGTGGGCGAGCCATTTGCCGATGACGATCTTCTGCTGATTGCCGCCGGATAGGCTGGAGGCCAGCGCGCTACGCGTCGGCGTCTTGATGCGCAGGTCGGCGATCTGGCGATCGGCCTGCGCCTTTTCCTGCGCGCGGGAGATCAGCAGATTGCTCGAGATGCGTTTGTAGATCGGCAAATTGAGGTTGAGCCCGACCGGCAGGTTGAGACAGAGGCCCTGGTCGCGGCGGCTTTCCGGTGCCAGCGCCATGCCAAGCCGGATCGCGTCATGTTCGGAATTGACCCTGACCTCCTTGCCCTCCCAGAGGATCTGGCCGGCCGACTTGCGGTGGCGGCCATAGAGCGTGGTGACGAACTCGCTGCGCCCGGCGCCGATCAGGCCGTAGAGGCCGACGATCTCGCCGGCACGGACGGACATGGAGACATTTTCGAAGCCCTTGCCGGACAGGTTCCTGGCTTCGACGATGGTCGCGCCGGGGGTGAAATGCTCCTTGTGGTAGACCTGCTCGATGGAGCGGTTGATCATCATCTTGACCAGTTCGGCGTCATTGGTCTCGGCGATGTTCCTGGTGCCGACCAGCGTGCCGTCGCGCAGCACCGAAACGCGGTCGGCGAGCTCGAACACTTCTTCCATGCGATGGCTGATGTAGATGATGGTGACGCCTTCGCCCTTCAGCCGGCGGATCAGCGTGAACAGCTGGTCGGCCTCCTTGCGGGTGAGGTAGGCGGTTGGTTCATCGAAGATCAGGAATTTGGTGCCGCGCACGGTGGCGCGGGCGGCGGCGATCAGCTGCTGCTGACCGATGGTCAGGTCACCCAGCATGACATGCGCCGGCAGGTCGAAGCCGAGATCGTCGATGATCTTCTGCGCCTGCCTGACCATCGCCCGCTGCTGCAGGATGCCGAAGCGGGAATCCTCCTCGCCGAGGAACATGTTGGCCGCGACCGTGAGATGTCGGCACAGGACGACTTCCTGATGCACGGCATTGATGCCGAGCGCCATCGCCTCATGCGGCGTCGCCAATGCGGCGGGCTTGCCCTCCCAGATGACGTCGCCGGATGTGCGCGGCATGACGCCGGTCAGAAGCTTGATCAGGGTGGATTTGCCGGCGCCGTTCTCGCCGACGATGGCATGGATTTCGCCGGCCTTGAAGGCGAGGTTGACCGGCTTCAGCGCGTGGGTGCCGGGATAGCGCTTTTCCAGCCCGTGCAGTTCGAGGATGGTCCTGCCCGGTTCCAGCGTTGGTGCCGGATGGAGTTCCTGCGCCGTCGAAGTCATGACAATCCTCCCAGATTGGCCCCCAGATCGGCCTCACGATTGGCGCGAGTACGGGGTGTTTCCGGGGCGAAAAGGCCCCGGAAACAGTTCGCCTGTGGCGATGCTCAGTCGAGCTTCGGGTTGAGCAGCGCGTCGATCTTCGGATCCTTCATGTTGGCCTTGGTCACCAGGTTGGCGCCGGTATCGACATTGGCCTCGACCTTTTCGCCCTTCGAGGCGGCGAGTGCCGTTTTGATGCCGTCATAGCCCATCCGGTACGGATCCTGGACGACGAGAGCCGAAATGACGCCGTCATTGAGGAACTTGATCAGCTTCTCGTCGCTGTCGAAGCCGACCAGCCCGACCTTGCCTGCGAGGCTGTTCTCGGCGATCGCCTGACCGACGCCCTGCGCCATGATCAGGTTGGACGCGAAGATGCCCTTGAGATTAGGGTTGGCGGTGATCAGGTCGGTGGCGATGTTGAGGCCGGTGGTGGCCTGGCCGTCGGCATATTTGTCGGCGACCAGCTTGAGGCCGGGATATTTGGCGGCGAGCTGTTCCTTGAAACCCTGGGCGCGCTGTTCGAGCGAGCCGGCGCCCGGAAGCGCGGTGATCAGGGCGACGTCGCCCTCGACCTTGCCGCCATTGGCTTCGCCGATGGCCGCTGCGAGGCCGTCAGCGGCGACGCGGCCGCCCTGGGTGTTGTCGGTGGTCAGGAACGAGGTGAAGGCCTTGGAGTCGGCGCCGGAGTCGATGCCGATGATCTTGACCTTGGTGGCGGCCTCGTCGATCGGCTTGCCGAGCGCCTTGGCTTCGGTCGGCGCGATGACGACGGCAGCCGGATTGCCGGCGACGGCATTTTCGAGGATCGAGATCTGGCCGTTGACGTCGGTCTCGGCCTGGGCGCCGAGTTCGGGAACATTGACGCCGAGATCCTTGCCGGCCTTGCGGGCGCCGGCCAGAACGATCTGCCAGTAGAAGGACGTGGTGTCCTTGACGATGATCGGAATGGTAACGTCGGCCGCGGATGCCGGCGCCGAATGCATCACGCCGGCAAGCATCGAGGCGGCTGCAAGTGCCACGAAGGCGCGGCGGTTGAGAATGCTGGTCACGAATTTCATTAGGAGTCCTCCCTAAGTCGCCCGGTGAACGTTACAGAAGCTCCATCCGGATGGCGCGGCCCAACGGAACTTTATCAATAAAAAACAGTTACCGCATTTTGATAGTGTATCACCTCGGTCGGCGCAAGCGATGTTTGATGCCTGCTTCGAATGGCTGGGCGGGAGAGTTTTTTCCGTCGGAACTCCGCTGCCAATCTCCTCCAATATCCCGCATGGAATATTAATTCCATCGCTCAGTCAATATGGAATGTTCATTCTTTTTAAGGCTCGCAGAAGTGTGACACCTGGGATATGTCAGGTGTCCGCGATTGTCGCGGGCGGTCTGGTTTAGAGCGTCGCTCCGAGGTGCCAGGGTACGAACTCGTTGTCGCCGTAGCCGAACTCTTCGCTCTTGGTCTTGCGGCCCGAAGCTGTCTCAACGATCAGTTCGAAGATCTCGCGGCCCATGCCGGCGATGGTCTTTTCGCCCGAGGCGATGACGCCGCAATTCACGTCCATGTCCTCTTCCATCGTGTGGTACATTGTCGAGTTGCTGGCGACCTTGATCGACGGCGTCGGCCGGCAGCCGAAGCAGGAGCCGCGGCCGGTGGTGAAGACGATGACATTGGCGCCGCCCGCCACCTGGCCGGTGGCCGAGACCGGGTCGTAGCCGGGCGTGTCCATGAACACCAGCCCGTGCCCGGTGACCTTTTCGGCATAGCCGAAGACGCCGTTGAGCGGCGTCTGGCCGCCCTTGGCGACCGCGCCCAGCGACTTTTCCAGGATGGTGGTCAGGCCGCCGCGCTTGTTGCCCGGCGAGGGGTTGTTGTCGATGGAAGCGCCATGCTTGGCGACGTGGTCTTCCCACCATTTCACGTAGCCGTCGAGCTTGGCGGCGATCTCGGGGGTGGCGGCGCGATAGGCGAGCAGATGCTCGGCGCCGTAGATCTCCGTCGTCTCGGAAAGGATGCCGATGCCGCCGACGCCGGCCAGAATGTCGACGGCCGCACCCAGCGCCGGATTGGCGGTGATGCCGGACATGCCGTCGGAGCCGCCACATTGCAGGCCGACGACGATCTCGCTGACCGGGATCGGCTCACGCTGAAGCGTGCCGACCTCTTCGGCGATCTCGGCCAGCACGAGCAACGCCTTCTCGACCGATTTGCGCGAGCCGCCGGCTTCCTGGATGTTGAAATGGCGTTTTCCCGCGGCGACGCCCTTCTGGCCATAGAGGGTGAGCTGGTTGACCTCGCAGCCGAGCCCAACCATCAGCACGCCGCCGAAATTCGGGTGACGGGCATAGCCGGCAAGGGTGCGGTGCAACACCATCATGCCGTCGCCGGTGGCGCTCATGCCGCAGCCCTGGCCGTGGACGATCGGGACGAAACCGTCGATGCCGGGATATTGCGGCAGAAGCGTGCGGTTCGCCGCATCGGCGATGGCGTGGCAGACGGTGGCCGAGCAATTGACGCTGGCGAGAATGCCGATGAAGTTGCGCGTGCCGGCACGGCCGTCGGCGCGGCGGTAGCCCATGAAGGTGCGGGTGCGGTCCGCCTCGGTCGCGTGCACTGCCTCGCTCGGCGGCACCACCGGCAAACGACCGCTTTCGAAGACCAGGTTATGCGAATGGATATGCTCGCCGGGCGCGATGTCCTGCGTGGCGCGGCCGATCGCCTGGGCATATTTGACCACGGCTTCGCCGGCTGCAATCGGTTTGATCGCCACTTTGTGGCCGGGCTCGATCAGTGCGACGGCGACGGCGCCGCCCGGCAGCACGGTGCCGATCTCGATGCGGCCATTGGCGACCGCGACATTGTCGGCGGGAGACAGAAGAATGCTGGTTGCGGCGTTCACGGGAGCTTCCTGGGTATGTTCCTGGGTGCGCGAGCGGATTGACACGCGGCTCTTAACATATAATGTCTTTTATCGGGAAAAAACATTTTTGCGTCAATTGTTTTTTCGCACGAGCGCGCCGCGTCTTTTGGATGCGCGATGGAGGCACCAAAACTAGCGTTGCGCATGATGTTTTCCGAAGCGATTCCGATTTCATGCGCGAGAAACGCTTCAGGCCGGCCGCAAGCGCCGGTGCGCCACGGGGCAGGGGATGTCAAAGAGCAACAACGTTTACAAGGACGCCTATAATCGCGGTCTCCGGCTGCTCGACGAAACCAAGAGCCTGCCCTCGGAGCCGGAGCTGGGCACTCTGCTCGGCGTCAGCCGCACGACGGTCCGCACCATCCTTGCGCGCATGGAAGAGACCGGCCTGATCGACTGGAACAAGCGCAACAAGACGGTTCTGCGCGAACCGCGGCCGGACGATTTTTTCCCCGAGGAAGAGACCGACACGCTGGCTGAGATCATCGAGCGCTCCTTCATGCGGCGGCTGCTTGCCGGCGGTGCCGAAGCCGGCATGCAGATCAACGAACTCGAACTGGCGCGCGAGATCGGCGTCGGCACCACCAGCGTGCGCGAATTCCTGATCCGCTTCTCGCGCTTCGGCCTGATCGAGAAGCGCCGCAACAGCCACTGGGTGCTGAAAGGCTTTACCCGCGCCTTCGCGCTGGAGCTGACCGAAATCCGCGAAATGTTCGAACTGCGCTCGGCCGCCGCCTTTGCCGCTTTGCCCGAGGACAGCCCGGTCTGGGCCGACCTCGACCGCCTGGAGGACGAGCATCGCCGGCTGGCGCGCGAGATCGCCGCGCGCTTCAGCGAGTTCTCTGAGCTCGACGAACGCTTTCACAGGCTGATCCACCGCGCCTCGCACAACCGCTTCATCGTCGATTTCTATGACGTCATCGCCATGATTTTCCACTACCACTACCAGTGGAACAAGGCGCAGGAGCGCGAGCGCAACGAAGTCGCGGTCCAGGAGCATCTCGCCTATATCGCCGCGCTCAAATCGCGCGATCTAGCCAGGGTCGACGCCGCCTGCCGCAAGCACCTGAAATCGGCCCGCCACACGCTGCTGACGTCGATCCCGGAGGGAAGGCAGCCGCTACGCGCGTGATTGTGTTGCGTTGCCGCAGCAACGTTTTGGCGATTTTCCGGCCGCCGGCTCCGTGCTAGAGAGCTGACGTTGCTGCGTGGAGAGGCTGGTTCTTGACCATATGCCGGAAACGATGGAGCATGCCGGTCGCGTTCGCCGCGGCCTGGCTGCTCGTGCTCCAGTCGATGCTCGGCGCGTTCGCTTCCGGCATCGAACCGAACGCTTCGCAATTCGATGCTTTCGGCAACACCATCTGCACCCATGACGGTGCGACGCAACTCCCTGCCGGCGACCCGCACCCGCAGCACATGCCAGCCTGCTGCATGCTTGGTTGCAACCTCGTTTCGGCTGTCTACGCGCCACCGCCCGATGCCGGGGGCCCGGCTCGCAGCCTTTCCGTAGAAACCGTCGCCTTTATCCTGGCGGCATTCCGGCATCGCGATTTCGCCCGTGCCCGCACTCCATCCAATCCGCGCGCACCACCGGCGACGGCCTGATCCGTTCTGGTTCGCGCTGCGCAACCCTTCGCCGGCGCGTTTATCGACATCGTTCGCGACCGGCCACGGCGCGATCCCCTAAAGCTCATGGAGCAATCATGTCCCACTTTCTTCGCGCCGCCGCGTTCAGCCGCAGGCGTTTCCCGTTGCGCGGCTTCGAGGCGCATCTCGGCTTCGCGGTGTTCGTCCTTGCCCTCCTGTTCGCCAGCGCCCAGTCCGTCTTCGCGCATGAGTTCAAGGTCGGCGATATCGAGATCGGGCATCCCTGGTCGCGCGCCACACCGGCCGGCGCCAAGGTGGCCGGCGGCTATTTCACCATCACCAACTCCGGCAGTGCGCCGGATCGCCTTCTGTCGATCACCTCCGATATTTCGGCCAAGGCCGAACTGCACCAGATGGGCGTCAGCAATGGCGTCATGACCATGCGGCCGGTCACCGGCGGCCTCGAGATTCCGGCCGGCGGCAAGGTCGCGCTGGCGCCCAACGGCTATCATTTGATGTTCATGGATTTGAAGCGGCAGCCGAAGCAAGGCGAGACCTTCTCTGCCACGCTGACCTTCGAGAAAGCCGGTACCGTTACGGTCAACTTCGCCGTGCAAGGCATCGGCAGCGCGGCACCTCAGGACGACGACTGACTTGGCCGCTTCGAGAGGTACCATCATGAAGAAATCTCTTTTGCCCGGCTGCGCGCTTCTCGTCCTCGGGACCAGCATGGCCTTCGCCCACATCACGCTCGAAACGCCGGAAGCGGCGGTCGGCTCGACCTACAAGGCGGTGCTGCTTGTGCCGCATGGCTGCGAGGGCAAGGCAACGACCGCCGTTCGCGTGCAGATTCCGGAAGGGGTGCTCTCGGTCAAACCGATGCCGAAGCCGGGTTGGACGCTGCAGGTCAAGAACGGCAAGTACGAGAAGCCCTACCAGCTTTACGGCCAGGCAGTGACCAGCGGCGTCAAGGAGATCGACTGGAGCGCCGGCAGCCTGCCGGACGAATTCTACGACGAATTCGTCTTCCGCGCGACACTGGCGGCGGATCTGCCGGCAGGTCAGACGCTCTATTTCCCGGTGGTGCAGGAATGTGACGGCGTTGCCGATCGCTGGATCGAGATTCCGGCGGTCGGGCAGGCTGAGGACGCGCTGGAATTTCCGGCGCCCGGCCTCAAATTGTCGCCGAAGAAGTGAGCGCTAACGGCGGGCTTTGTTCGAAAGAGCGCGCCGCTGCTTTTGGCCATGAGATGAGCGCGGCATCCTTCCTGCGACGAGCCTGTATCGCCGGTAATTATACCGGCCGGCTTGCCGTTGGCCTGCTTGCCGCCATCATGCTGCTCGCCGCAATTGCCGCGCCGAACCCCGCCTTCGCCCACGCGGCGCTGATCAAGGCCGAGCCGGCTGACGCTGCGGTGCTGGCGCAGAGCCCGTCGCAATTGTCGCTGACCTTCACCGAGCCGGTTTCGCCGTTGGTGCTGACGCTGGTGCGGCCCGACGGCACGCCGGTCCCGCTGACCTCTTTCCGGCTCAGCGGCCAGACCGTCGAGATCGACAATCCGCAGGCGCTGACATCCGGCACGCATGTGCTGAGCTGGCGGGTGATTTCCGCCGACGGCCATCCGGTCGGCGGCTCGGTGCTGTTTTCGATCGGCACGCCGAGTGCTGCGCCGGCTGTCGCCGAAGCCGTCGACCGGGGGCTTCGTACGGCGATCTGGATCGGCAAGGTCTTTCTCTATATCGGCCTCCTTTTCGGCGTTGGCGGTGCCTTTGCGTTGGCCTGGCTGGCACAAGGCGGGCGATCCGGCCAGCGCCTGATCGCCGCGGCAATCCTGTGCGGGCTGGTCGCGGGACCCTTGTCGCTCGGCTTCCAGGGCCTGGATGCACTCGGTGCGCCGCTGGCCCGGCTGGCGCAGCCGGTCATCTGGCAGACCGCGCTCGGGACCAGCTTTGGCTGGACGGTGCTGATCGCGCTGATGGCGCTCGGCCTTAGCCTATTGTCGCTGGTTGTGCCGCCCGCCGACGCAAAGCCGCTCGCCTTGGCCGGGCTGGTTGGTGTTGGCGCAGCACTTGCCGCCAGCGGGCATGCCAGTGCTGCCGAGCCGCAGTGGCTGACCAGGCCGATGGTGTTTCTGCACGGCGCAGCGATCGCTGTCTGGGCCGGGGCGCTGGCACCGCTCGGTCTTGCCTTGAAACGGCAGCCGGCCAAAGCCGGGCCGTTGCTGCGCCGGTTTTCGCGAGCGATCCTGTTCGTCGTGGCCGTGCTTGCGGCAGCCGGCATCGTGCTCGCCGTCATCCAGGTGCAAACGCCATCGGCGCTGGTCCATACCGTTTATGGCCGGCTGCTGCTGATCAAGCTGGTGCTGCTTGTCTTTCTGTTCACGCTCGCCGCCGTCAACCGCTTTAAGCTAACGGCCCCGGCCGAGGCGGGAAATACGGAGGTCCAGAGGCGGCTGGCCCGCTCGATCGGCATCGAAGCGCTGATCGTGGTGGTGATCTTTGGCGTTGCCGCCGGCTGGCGCTTCACGCCACCGCCGCGCGCGCTGGCGATCGCCGCCGCACAGCCGGCATCGGTCCATATCCACACGCTGCAAGCGATGGCCGACCTCAGCATTGCGCCCGGCCACGCCGGGCCTGTTGCCGCTTCGATCTTCATCATGACCGGCGATTTCGGCCCGCTCGACGCCAAGCAGGTGACGCTGGTGCTGTCAAAGCCCGATTCCGGCATCGAGCCGATAAAGCGCCCGGCAACAAAGCCCGGCGACGGCACCTGGCGCGTCGACGATCTTGTCATCCCGGTCCCCGGCCGGTGGACGGCGCGGCTCGATATCCTGGTCTCGGATTTCGAGATGGTGAAGATCGAGGCACCGATCGACATCAGGCCGTGAGGACAAGCTGGTGGTCTGCAACACAATTCGGCGAGGCGGTTGACGCGGCCTTGAAGGCCCGTCAATCATCGTCATCAAGAATGGGCATCCAACCCAATCGCGGGCTCAAACCAACAAGATCCGAAAGCAGGGAAGAAACAATGGAAAAAGCCGAAATCGGCCTGATCGGCCTTGGCACGATGGGCTCCAACCTGGCGCTCAATATCGCCGAGAAGGGGCACCGCATCGCAGTCTTCAACCGCACCGCGGCGCGCACCGATGCCTTTGTCGAAAATGCCGGCGCGCTCAGGGATATGGTGGTGCCCTGCTATAGCCTCGAGGAACTGGCCTCCGCGATCCGGCCGCCGCGGCCGATCATCATCATGGTGCTGGCCGGCAAACCGGTCGACGAGCAGATCACGGCATTGCGCGGGGTGCTGTCGGCCAACGACATCGTCATCGACGCCGGCAATGCCAATTTCCGCGATACGATGCGGCGCTTTTCCGAGCTTTCCAGCTCCGGCCTGACCTTCATCGGCATGGGCGTGTCCGGTGGCGAGGAGGGCGCACGCCACGGTCCCTCGATCATGGTCGGCGGCACCGAAGAGTCCTGGAAGCGCGTCGAAAAGGTGCTGACCGCAATCTCGGCCAAGTTCAAGGGCGAGCCTTGCGCGGCGTGGCTCGGCACCGACGGCGCCGGGCACTTCGTCAAGACCATTCACAACGGCATCGAATATGCCGACATGCAGATGATCGCCGAGATCTACGGCATATTGCGCGACGGGCTCGGCATGGGGCCGAAAGAGATCGCTGAGGTGTTTTCCCAGTGGAACACCGGTCGGCTTAACTCGTATTTGATCGAGATCACTGCCAAGGTGCTGGCCGCCGACGATCCCAAGACCGGCAAGCCGGTCGTCGACATCATCCTCGACCGCGCCGGCCAGAAAGGCACCGGCAAATGGTCGGTGATCGAGGCGCAGCAGCTCGGCATCCCGGCCACCGCGATCGAGGCGGCGGTGGCGGCGCGCGTGCTGTCGTCGATCAAGGACGAGCGGCTTGCCGCCGGAAAGGTCTATGGCGGCGGCGTGAGCAAGATTTCCGGAGACAGGGACGCACTGCTCGGCGATCTCGAGCTGGCGCTGTTTGCCGGCAAGATCGCCGCCTACGCGCAAGGCTTCGCGGTGATGAGCGGCGCGTCGAAGGAATTCAACTGGAACCTGCCGATGCCGGTCATCGCCAAGATCTGGCGGGCCGGCTGCATCATCCGCTCGCAATTGCTGGATACGATGGCGGAGGCCTTCGGCGCCGGCGGCGCAGCCACCAACCTGTTGATGGCGCCGGCTTTCGTTTCATTGATGCAGGAGGCACATCCGTCGCTTCGCCGTGTCGTGGCAAGGGCAGCCGAAGCCGGCTCGCCGGTGCCGGCCCTGTCATCGGCGCTTGCCTATTTCGACAGTTACCGGCAGGGCCGCGGCACTTCGAACCTGATCCAGGCGCAGCGCGATTTCTTCGGTGCGCATGGCTTCGAGCGCATCGACGGGCAAGGCGCTTTCCATGGCCCGTGGGGAAGCGGCGCGGCGGGTTGACCGACGCCGCTTAAGTGGACGCCGGGCGGCGATAGGCCTGCACTTCGCCCGGCACGCTCAGGCTTTGCAGGGAGCCGGGTGCGGCGCCGCCGATCCAGCCCAGCACCGAGCGGGCGAGCTCGGCGCCGGCCAGCCGGAAGTTCTCGTTGACGACCAGCAATTCGCTGCGAAACAGATGCAGAAGCTCCGACGACTGCTTGGATACCACATCGACATCGCGGCCAAGCTTAAGGCCGGCATCTTCGATGCCGGCGACGATGGCGAGCGTCGCGGCGGCGGCGCTGCTGATGAAACCATCCGGACGGTTTTCGCGGCGCATCAGCTGCGCGGTCCGCATTCTGATCTGCTCGATCGAATGATCGATCGAAACGGTGTTGAACGGGATTTCGCTGGCGCCGACCTCGCTCAGCGCATCGGCAAAGCCGGCGAGCATGTGGCCGTGATAAGTCAGCTCGACGGGCGGCGCCAGCAGAGCCAGCCGGCGGCGGCCGATGCCGGCCAGATGGCGCACTGCCTCGGCCGCGAAAGCGTAATTGTCGAAATCATGGTAGGGGTGGATCAGCCCCATATCCGTGCGGCCGTGCGTGGCAAAGGGAATGCCGCGCTCCAGCATATAGCGGGCCCTCGGGTCGTTCGGCTGCGTGCGCGAAATGATGACGCCGTCGGCTGAACCGGTTTCCACGAGATAACGGATCGGGTCCAGCGGATCCTGCGAGCGCGAATAGGGCGTCACGATCAAATGATAGGGCGTATCGGCGATGACTTCCGAAACTCCGTAGATGATATCCGAGACAAAGCTCATGATCTCGTGCTCGGTGTTGAGCACCAGGCTGATGACATTGGTCTTGCCGGTCCGCAGGCGCACGCCGGCGCGGTTGGGCCGATAACCGATCTGCTTGGCGACAAGCTGGACGCGCCGCTTGGTCTCGGCGCCGATCTCAGGCGCGTCCTTTAACGCGCGCGACACGGTGGTGACGCCCAGCCCGGTCATGAAGGCGAGCGTCTTCAGTGTCGGCCGGCCCTGGCCCGACGCCTCGTCGGCCTTCTCTTTTTGATGCCTGTTCATTCGTCCCGCCCCGTCAGGCGCATAGCAGTTGCCGGGCAGGCCGGCAATCGGCGGGCCGCGGGTACGCCGCGGGCCTTCACCGAATGAGACCGCTATATACTGAAACGTTACAGATTGTCACTGCCATCGCCTTATCACTGGTGACAGGCGCAAAATGAGCGATACTTCAATCGGCGCAGAAAGAGCGACTGGAACGGGCTTTTCTCGTTTTTGGGCGCCGCAGCATTTACTTTCGCGATGCAACCTCTCTTGTTGCGTTGCGGTAGGCTGGCGAGCTGATTGATTTTATTCGTGTTTCGAAAAAATGTGATGGCGCCTTTGCCCGAGGGGTTGCGCGTCTGAAGCAATTGCCGTATCCAAAATCTGTAACGTTTCAGATTCTGGGAGGAACGAAATGCGATACCAACTCATGACTGCTGCGCTGGCAGCGACGGCCGCGCTGCAGTTCGCCGGCCCGGCGGCCGCGACGGATCTGGAAGTCACCCATTGGTGGACTTCGGGCGGTGAAGCGGCGGCGGTTGCCGAACTCGCCAAGGCTTTCGACGCGACTGGCAATCATTGGGTGGATGGCGCTATCGCCGGCTCCGGCGGCACGGCGCGGCCGATCATGATCAGCCGCATCACCGGCGGCGACCCTATGGGCGCGACCCAGTTCAATCACGGCCGGCAGGCGGAAGAATTGGTGCAGGCCGGGCTGATGCGCGACCTCACCGATCTCGCCACCAAGGAGAAGTGGACGGAAATCGTGCAGCCGAAGAGCCTGCTCGACGGCTGTACCCTCGACGGCAAGATCTATTGCGTGCCGGTCAATATCCATTCCTGGCAGTGGCTGTGGCTGTCGAACGCCGCCTTCGAAAAAGCCGGCGTGCCGGTGCCGAAGAACTGGAATGAATATGTCGCTGCCGCGCCCGCGCTGGAAAAAGCAGGCATCCAGCCGCTCGCGGTCGGCGGCCAGCCCTGGCAAGCCTCCGGCGCTTTCGACGTGCTGCTTGCGGCGGTCGGCGGCACCGACGCGTTCCTCAAGGTCTACAAGGACAAGGACGCGGAATTCGCCGCCGGGCCCGAGGTCGCCAAGGTCTTCAAGGCGGCGGACGACGCCCGCAAGATGGCGAAGAACACCAATGTGCAGGACTGGAACCAGGCCACCAATCTGGTCATCACCGGCAAGGCCGGCGGCCAGATCATGGGTGACTGGGCGCAGGGCGAGTTCCAGGTTGCCGGCCAGACCGCCGGCAAGGACTATACTTGCCTTCCGGGCCTTGGTCTCAACGAGGTCATCGCCACCGGCGGCGACGCTTTCTACTTCCCGCTGCTGAAGGACCCCGAAAAATCGAAGGCGCAGGAAGTGCTGGCCCACACGCTGCTCGATCCCAAGACACAGGTCGCCTTCAATCTCAAGAAGGGCTCGCTGCCGGTGCGCGGCGACGTCGACCTCAAGGCGGCGAACGACTGCATGAAGAAGGGGCTCGAAATCCTCGCCAAGGGCAACGTCATGCCTTGGACGGACCAGCTGCTTTCGCAGGATACGCAGAAGCAGAAGGAGGATCTTTTCTCCGAGTTCTTCGCCAAGCAGGACATGACCGTGGAAGATGCGCAGAAGCGCTTCGCCGCCATCGTCGGTTCGGCCGATTGACGATCGACAACTGCCCTCACTCCCGCCCCTGCGAGCGCAGGGTCGGGAGCGTACCGCCCTTACCCGATCCAGCGCGGCTGTGCAGATGAGCAAGAGCGAACGCCCTAGCCAACTCTTTCGCAACCTCAATGCGAAGATCGCCTCGATCCCAATGATCCTTACCGCGCTGGTGATCTTTGTCGGCGGCAGCGCGTGGACGGTGCTTTATTCCTTCACCAGTTCGAAGCTCCTGCCGCGGCTGAATTTCGTCGGGCTCGACCAGTACTACCGGCTGTGGTCGGTGCCGCGCTGGCTGGTCTCGATCGAGAACCTGCTGATCTACGGCGTGCTGTCGCTGCTGTTCTCGCTGGTGATCGGCTTCCTGCTTGCCGCCCTGCTCGACCAGAAGATCCGGTTCGAGGACACGTTCCGGACCATCTTCCTCTATCCCTTCGCCCTCTCCTTCATTGTCACCGGCCTTGTCTGGCAGTGGCTGCTCAACCCCGAATTCGGGATCCAGGGAGTGGTGCGCAGCCTCGGCTGGGAGAGCTTCAGCTTCAATCCGCTCTATGATTCCAGCATCGTCATCTACGGCATATTGATCGCCGCTCTCTGGCAGGGCACCGGACTCATCATGTGCCTGATGCTGGCCGGCCTGCGCGGGATCGACGAGGATATCTGGAAGGCAGCGCGGGTCGACGGGATACCAACCTGGAAGACCTATCTGTTCATCATCATACCGATGATGCGGCCGGTCTTCATCACCACGCTCGTCATCATCGCTGCCGGTATCGTCAAGATCTATGACCTGGTTGTCGCCCAGACCAGCGGCGGGCCCGGCATCGCCTCCGAAGTCCCGGCCAAATATGTCTATGACTACATGTTCTTCGCCCAGAACCTCGGTCAGGGGTTCGCCGCGTCGACCATGATGCTGCTGTCGGTGATCATCGTCATCGTGCCGTGGGCCTATCTCGAGTTTGGAGGCAAGAAGCGTGTCTGACCATACCGTTTCCTTGCCGGCCGGCCCCGGCACGCTCGAAGCGTACGGGCCGAGCGGGCCGAAGCCGCGGCATATGTTCTCGCGCCGCAACATCTTCCTCTACGGCACGCTCATCGTGGTGGCGCTCTACTATCTTTTGCCGCTCTACGTGATGGTGGTGACATCGCTCAAAGGCATGCCCGAGATACGCCTCGGCAACATCTTCTCGCCGCCGATGGAGATCACCTTCGAGCCCTGGGTCAAGGCCTGGTCGAGCGCCTGCACCGGGCTCAATTGCGACGGGCTGTCGCGCGGCTTCTGGAATTCCGTGCGCATCACCATTCCGTCGGTGATCCTGTCGATCGCGCTCGCCTCCGTGAACGGCTATGCGCTTGCCAACTGGCGCTTCAAAGGGGCCGACACCTTCTTCATCATCCTGATCGTCGGCGCCTTCATCCCCTACCAGGTGATGATCTATCCGATCGTCATCATCCTGCGCGAGATCGGCCTCTATGGCAGCCTCAGCGGCCTAGTGATCGTCCATTCCATCTTCGGCATGCCGATCCTCACACTTTTGTTCCGCAACTACTTCTCTTCCATGCCGGAGGAGCTGTTCCGGGCAGCGCGCGTCGACGGCGCCGGCTTCTGGGGCATCTATTTCCGCATCATGCTGCCGATGTCGCTGCCGATCTTCGTTGTCGCCATCATCCTGCAGGTGACCGGCATCTGGAACGATTTCCTGTTCGGCGTCGTCTACACCCGCCCCGACACCTATCCGATGACGGTGCAGCTCAACAACATCGTCAACTCGGTGCAAGGCGTGAAGGAATACAACGTCAACATGGCAGCCACCATCCTGACCGGCCTCGTGCCGCTGATCGTCTATTTCCTGTCCGGAAAATTGTTTGTGCGCGGCATCGCCGCCGGCGCGGTGAAAGGATGATGGCGATGACCGCAAACCGCAGCGTTGAGGTAAACGGCAGCAGGGGGGCAAACGGCACCAGCGTCTCGATCCAGAACCTGTCGCTGAATTTCGGCGCGGTATCGGTGCTGCAGACGCTCAATCTCGATGTCGCCGAAGGCGAGTTCATCGTGCTGCTCGGCCCGTCCGGCTGCGGCAAGTCGACCTTGCTCAACTGCATTGCCGGGCTGCTCGACGTTTCCGAAGGCCGCATCTTCATCAAGGGCAAGAACGTCACCTGGGAAGAGCCCAAGGACCGCGGCATCGGCATGGTGTTCCAGTCCTATGCGCTCTATCCGCAGATGACGGTGGAGAAAAACCTGTCGTTTGGGCTGCGCGTTGCCGGCCTCGCCAAGGACGAGATCGCCAAGCGCATCGCCCGGGCCGCCGAGATCCTGCAGATCGAGCCGCTTTTGCATCGCAAGCCCGCGGCTCTGTCCGGCGGCCAGCGCCAGCGCGTGGCGATCGGGCGCGCACTTGTCCGCGACGTCGATGTCTTTCTGTTCGACGAGCCGCTCTCCAATCTCGACGCCAAGCTACGCGCGGAATTGCGCGTTGAGATAAAGCTGCTGCATCGCAAGCTGGAAAACACCATGATCTACGTCACCCACGACCAGATCGAGGCGATGACGCTGGCCGACCGCATCGCGGTGATGAAGGGCGGCGTGATCCAGCAGCTCGATGCGCCGCAGACGATCTATAACCGGCCGGTCAACCGGTTTGTCGCCGGCTTCCTCGGCTCGCCGGCGATGAACTTTCTCGACGGCAGGCTGGAGCAGGCGGAAGGCGACTGGCACTTTGTCGTCGAGGATGTGCGGATCCCGCTTGCCACCTATGCTTTCGAGAAGGACCCGGTGCCGGGCCCGGCCGTGTTCGGCATCCGCCCCGAGCATGTCGCGTTCAACAGCGGGGCGGGATGGCCGTTCGCAGCCACGGCAAATGTCGAGGTCGTCGAGCCCATGGGTTCCGACACGCTGGTGTGGCTGAAGCTCGGCGGCCAGAATTTCACTGTACGCGTGACATCGGAACGCACGCCGAAGAACGCCGAGGCGGTGGGCATCGGATTTGACCCGATGCGCGCCTCGCTGTTCGACGCCGCAACCGGCAGCCGCCTCTAGATCATGATTTAACCGTCCAACATCCATCCCTCGCCCAAGACTTAACCCTCCCCCAAGACTAACCCTCCCAAGAAAACGGACAGACACGATGAACTGGTCATTCCAACTTTACAGCGCCCGCAATTTCCAGCCCTGGGAGGGCGTGCTCAAAATGCTGGGCGAGCTTGGTTACAGCCAAGTCGAAGGGTTCGGCGGCGTCTATGACGATCCCAAGGCCTTCCGTGCCGAGCTCGACAAGAACGGGCTCGCCATGCCGACCGGGCATTTCTCGATCGACGCACTCGAGAAGGATTTCGACGGCGTGCGCAGAACGGCCGATGCGCTCGGCATCACGCTGCTCATCTGCCCCTTCCTGAACGCCGAGTTCAGGCCGGCCGACGCGGCCGGCTGGCGCGGCTTCGGTGAACGGCTGGCCAAGGTCGGCGAGACGGCTGAGAAAGCCGGCTATGGTTTTGCCTGGCACAACCATGATTTCGAGTTCAAGGCGCTTGCCGACGGCTCGGTGCCGCAGGACCATATCCTGTCTTCGGCGCCCGATATCGGCTGGGAGATGGACGTCGCCTGGGTGGTGCGCGGCGGCGTCGACCCGCTGCCCTGGATCGAAAAGCACGGCAAGCGCATCGTCGCCGCCCATGTCAAGGACATGGCCAAGCCGGGCGAGGGCCTCGACGAGGACGGCTGGTCCGACGTCGGCCACGGCACCATCGACTGGCCCGGCCTGATCAAGGCGCTGCGCGCCAAAAGTGCGGCAAAATACTACGTCATGGAACAGGACAACCCCAACGACATCGAGCGCTTTGCCCGCCGCTCGATCGCAGCCGCCAAGACCTATTAGGAGCACACCAGCATGGCAACAAAACTTGGGATTGGCGTCATCGGCTGCGGCAACATCTCGAAGGCGTATTTTTCACTGGCGCCGCTATTTCGCGGCATCGAGATGCGCGCCTGCGCCGATATCAACATGGAAGCGGCGAAAGCGCGGGCAAAGGAGTTCAAGCTGCGCGCCGAGACCGTCGAGGGGCTGCTCAAGGCGGACGATATCGACATCATCGTCAACCTGACCATTCCGGCGGTGCATTACGAGGTGTCGAAGCAGATCCTCGACGCCGGCAAGCACGTCTATTCGGAGAAGCCGTTCGTACTGTCGGTCAAGGAAGGGCTCGACCTGAAGAAGCGGGCGGAAAACAAGGGGCTTCGCATCGGTTCGGCGCCCGATACGTTCCTTGGCGGCGCACACCAGCTTGTCCGCGACCTGATCGACACCGGCAGGCTCGGCAGGATCACCAGCGGCACCTGTCATGTGATGAGCCATGGGATGGAGCATTGGCACCCCAATCCGGACTTCTTCTTCCAGCCAGGCGCCGGCCCGGTGCTCGACATCGGACCCTATTATATCACCAATCTGATCCAGCTGATCGGGCCGGTGAAGCAGGTCGCCGCCTTCGCTTCGATCCCGATGACGGAACGCATCATCAGCTCGAAGCCGCGCGTCGGCGAAAAGATCCCGGTCTCCACGCCGACGACGATCCACGGGGTGTTGGAGTTCGAGAACGGCGCCGTGGTGACGCTCAATACCAGTTGGGACGTCTGGAGCCACGGCCACGCGCCGATGGAGCTCTATGGCGAGGCGGGCACGGTGTTCGTGCCGGATCCGAACTTCTTCGGCGGCGAGGTGCGCTACACCGAAGCCGCCAAGCCGGTGAAGAAGCTGCCGAAATGGCGGCACCCGTTCGGCGTGCCCAACGAGATGCACTCGCAAGGCATGATGGCCAACTACCGCACCGCCGGTCTGGCCGACATCGCGATCGCGATTACCGAAGGCCGGCCGCACCGCTGCTCGATGGAACTGGCGCTGCATGCCGTCGACGTCATGACCGGCCTGTTGCGTTCGGGCGAGACCGGAAAGTTCGTTGCCATGCAGACCAGCTGCGAGCGGCCTGAAGCGCTCGGCGTCAAGGCGGCGAAAGAGCTGCTGGCGAAGAAGAAAACGAAGTAGGCGGCGCACTCAAGGGATCGCGGCCCCCTCCCCGTTCTTACGGGGCGAGGGTAAGGGGTGAGGGGCGGAGCCGACTCACCCGTTTTCGCGGCGGCAATTGTCGAACTCGCTTCAATCTGAGGATTTCCCATGCCCTATGTCCCCGCCGAAAACCGCTACGAAAAGATGATCTACAATCGCTGCGGGCGGTCCGGCCTGAAGCTGCCGGCGATCTCGCTTGGGCTCTGGCACAATTTCGGCGACGACACACCGCATAGAACCAAGCAGGCGATCACCCGCAAGGCCTTCGACCTCGGCGTCACGCATTTCGACCTCGCCAACAATTACGGCCCGCCGCCCGGCTCGGCGGAGCGGGCTTTCGGCGAGATCCTGCGGACGGACTTTGCCGGCTATCGCGACGAGCTGATCATCTCGACCAAGGCCGGCTACGAAATGTGGGCAGGACCTTATGGCGAGTGGGGCGGGCGCAAATATGTGCTGGCCAGCCTCGACCAGAGCCTGAAGCGGATGGGGCTCGACTATGTCGACATCTTCTATTCGCACCGCTTCGACCCCGAAACACCTCTGGAAGAGACGATGGGTGCGCTCGATCACGCGGTGCGCTCGGGCAAGGCGCTTTATGCCGGCATTTCCTCCTACAATTCGCAGCGCACACGCGAGGCCGCCGACATATTGAAACAGCTCGGCACGCCTTGCGTGATCCATCAGCCGAGCTATTCGATGCTCAATCGCTGGGTCGAGGATGACGGCCTGCTCGATACGCTTGAGGGGCTTGGCGTCGGTTCGATCGTGTTCTCACCGCTGGCGCAAGGCATGCTGACCGACAAATATCTCGGCGGCATCCCCGACGGCAGCCGCGCCAGCCAGGGCAAGTCGCTGCGCCCGGCCTTCATCAACGACAAATCCATCGCCAATATCGAGGCGCTGAACGTGATCGCCCGTCGCCGCGGCCAGACGCTGGCGCAGATGGCGCTGGCCTGGGTGCTGCGCAGGGGCAGGGTGACGTCGGCGCTGATCGGCGCCAGCCGGCCGGAACAGGTCGAGGATTGCGTCAGCGCGCTGAAGGCGCTCGACTTCAGCGATGCCGAGCTCGCCGAGATCGACACCTTTGCACGCGAGTCGGATATCAATCTCTGGGCGGCGTCGGCCGAGCGCAAGGGTCCGCCAAGGAAGTAGGCGACTGCGGCATCCACGGCTCAGACCGGGAACGACGATGCGAGCATGGTGAGCCACGCGGTCAATCTACACAACGACAGCCGGGCGAACATAGTAAAGAGTGCACTGTCACCGTAATTCCTCGTAATTCCTGCCAGGCTTCAGGGAAGGTGTTCGAGTGTATCTGGCTTTGTGCGACGAAAGCTAACTTGCTCCAATTTTCCAATTTCTAGTTCGACAGAGATGCGTCCGCCGTCGTTGAGCTCTATTTCGAGGGCGTCTTGATCGAATTTTACGGGAACTATGCTCATACCTATTTTCCAAAGAATTGGAAGTGATCCTTTGTGTTTTACGACATCGTAATTTGAGAGCTCATCTGAAATATAGACTTTAAAATCTCTATTTATATCTGTCGATATCCTATCGCCCATGTCTAAGGATAAAGCTTCAATCACAACCGAATACAATTCGATTCTAATCAAAGTTACTTCGGTATTCTCAACCCATGATATCCTATTACTCATTACGGAAACCTCAATGAATTGAATGGATCTACAGCATAGTAAGGCAAAGATCGCTATCATTCAGTACAGTCCACCCGGTAACTGGTGAAATTTAATTACGATGACGGTGCACCTTTTTGAGCCGCGACATCCGTGTCGAGCAAATCGAACAGCCCGTCGACGATGGCAGCCGGTCCTTCATCGGTCTCAGATCCACAACGCCGTCGAGTTGATCCGTCAGATGCGCCCGGGCGCTTGACCAAGGCCAATCGGCCGCCTGCCTCACCAGTCCGGCGCGCACAGGGTCCGGCAACTCGCGTGCGCGGGGTCAGATTTGCCACTTCAGTTGGCAGCCGTCTTCGACCTCGACAGCCAGCGGCTAACTTTCGGCTGCCTTGAGGCTCCGCGCGGCTTCCTCGAGCGTCGCTCTATCGTTGCCAAGTCTGTCGATCAGGTCTTGCGCCTGATCACCGGTTATCCCGGTGCGCATCGCCAGCGCCTCGACCGTCAGAACGTCGGAACTGGCGATCGTTCCAGCCGGAACGCGGTCCGCGTCGTCGAGGTCAAGCTCATGTTTCGCCTGCTGCCAATGACGCTCATGGGCGCCGTGCGGGCGGCCCTCGCGCACCCAGATTTCATATGCTCGCTGCCGAATTTTTTCATGCCGATCGTCATCCATGGCGGTTCCTCCCTTGTGGGTTTTCACCAACGCCGGGAGTGCCGGAACGATCCGACGCTCGCGCCGATTTCTCACACAAGCCGGGACAAACCCGGATTTTCATCGAACAAACACCGGACAGACGCGTTTTGCGGAGGAACCTAGATAGCGGGCCGGCCGTTGATCCGAACCTGAGCAAAGGAGATAACGATGGCCGACGAACCGAACGAATCCGCAGCACCGAAAATGACTCAGCGTGAAGCTCAGGAAGCCCTGGAGAAGCAGGTCGCGCAACTGAGGCGCGAGATCAACAAGATCAACCGGACCTTGGCCGAACGCGCGGAAGAGGCGATCGAGGACGCCGGCGATTGGTATGACAACGCTGCTGAGCGCGCCTCTCGGACGGCACAAGCCCTCCGCAACAGGGCGCAGACAGTGTCCGGGGTTGTCCAGGAGAATCCTGGCACAGTATCGTCCGCCTTCATACTCGGAGCGGCCGTAGGGGCGCTACTGGGCCTCGCCTTGGCCGCCACAGACCAGCGCCGCGATCGCTGGTTCTAGTCCCAACCTTAAGTTTCCGGACAGAAACGGCGGGATTGCTCCCGCCGTTCATTCAGCAGGCGAACGCGGTCAGGGCGTCGCCGGCTTCTGAGCCGTGCCGAGGGCCGCCTTGGGCGCTGCGGGTGCGGGAGCCGCCGTCTTCATCTTGTCCTCGATCCAGCCAGTGTAGTTGGCCAGCCGCGTGTAGATGCCGTAAGCGTTCTTGTGGCCGCAGGCGGCGCTGCCGTCGGCCGGACCTTCGCCCCAGCTGACGACACCGACCTGCACCGGACCGTCGGCGCCGGTCATGAACAGCGGTCCGCCGCTGTCGCCATTGCAGGCGTCGCGCTCGCCGCTGGCGGTGCCGGCGCAGATCATGTTGCCGGTCAGCGGATCGGCCATATCAGCAGCAATTGCGTTGGCGGCCGCCTCGATGCCTCTTTCCGAGTAACGCATGCGGCGGGCGAGCTCGCCGAGCGCAGCCTTCAAATCATGCGCATAAATCGCCTTGATGCCGCTGTTGCAGGTTGCGTTCGGCTGGAGGTCCAGGTCGGCGACCATCAGCGCTGTGGGAAATGTTCCGTCCTGCATCTTGCCCCAGCCGGTGACCGTCGTTTTGCCGGCGTCGGGGGTCGGCTCACGGGCAAATTTGATGGTCGGGGCATCGGCCGGCGAGGCCAGCCGGATCAGGCCGAGATCGTTGTCCAGCGTCTGCTCGCTGTAGCCTTCGTTGACGATGATCTCCACCGCCTTGTAACGCTTGCCCTCGCTGAGATCGGTGGCGCCGGTGAGCACGGTGACCACATCAGGCGAAATCGGCTGGCCGTCGTCATTGAGGCAGTGCGCCGCCGTCAGCACCCATTGCGGCGCAATCAGGCTGCCGCCGCAGAACTGCGCATTCGCCTGCGAGGCCGGGCGTTCGTCCAGTCTGTCGGTGGTCAGCAATGCCACCTGGAACGGGTAGGCGCCCGTCTCGGCCTGCTTGCCGCCGTAGACGCGATCGGCGCCGTCGGGGTTCTCCGCCTTGGCTTTTGCCCGGGACTCGGCCACGCGTTTCATCGGCGAGATCGCCACCTCCGGCCGGGCGGCCGCGTCCGTGGCATGAACGGAATTGACGACCGGCAAGGCCGCCGCGATGCCAAGCAGCGAGGCGGCAGCAATCGGTCTGAACCTATGGATGATCTTCACCACGAACCCCCTCAGACGATGTTCCGACAGATCAGCCTCGACGCATAATCCACTGAAATGGAACCGGCCGGTGAGGTCATGCTCCAAGGCGAAGCACGATCTGTCACAAAACCGAGCACCACTTCTGCTAATCGTGCTGTCGAGCCAAACCCGCCCAAAATCCTATAGCCCCCCACGGGCTATGTGGAAGCAATTTGTCGTTGCCAATGTTGGATTATTTTAGGCAGTATACCGTTGCGGGCATTTTTGGCGAGGACCTAAACTGGCTGCACTGAATAATGGCCCGGTAAAGGCGCCGGCAACCAATCTCATTTTTCGGCGCCACCACTATCTCGACAATATTTCTCGATCTTGATCCAGTCCTTGCTGACTTTTGGGAGAGTCTCACCATGACAAAACTGACACATAGCATTATTGCGTCCGCGTTGCTTTCCACCGCAATGTGGGCGGTTCCTGCGTTAGCTGCCGATCCAGGTTCCGCCAATGCCGGCAACGGCGAAAGCATGCGGGACGTGACATCGGGCGATTACAAGCCCGGCCGGGCGAAGCCGATCGCTCCGCTGAAACTGACCGACGACGAGGCCAACCGCGCCGCGCCGCTCGCCGACGAAGCAACGGCGGTCAAATCCTATGGCATCGTCGGCCGTTCCGCCGATGGCAAGGACATCAAGATCGACCCGAACGAAACGCTGAAGGACCTTGTCATCAAGGAAATGAACGCGCCCGCCGAGGGGCAGAAGTCCGACAATTCCGGGCTAAGCGGAGGCGAAGAGGCCGGCCGCCAGGTGTTCGGGGCGGACGACCGCGAGCAGATCAAGAATACCAAAACCTACCCGTTCACCGCGATCGGCTACCTCGAAGGCAAATCGAAGAGCGGCAGCTATGGCAGCTGCTCGGCGACGCTGATCGGTCCGCGCACGGTACTCACCGCGGCGCACTGCCTCTACAGTCACGAAGACAAGGCCTGGCTCGACGATATCCTGTTCGTGCCGGCTCTCAACGGGAAGACAGCCGACGACGCACCGTTCGGCGCCTTCACTTATGAAAGCGCCTATATCGTCCAGGGCTTCATCGACAATTATCAGGGCTTTTACGGCTCGGTCGTGCCGTGGGATCTCGGCATCGTCACCCTGAAGCAGGATGTCGGCACCAATCTCGGCTGGCTGGGCTATGCCAATTATGTGGATCTCGGCGATTTCACTGCCAACATCATCGGCTATCCCGGCGACAAGCCGATGGGCACGATGTGGAAGGCGACCTGCGAAGTGCACGCCGAAAACATCGCCACCGAGTATTTCCAGTACGACTGCGACACTTATCCAGGATCGAGCGGCAGCTCGGTCTATGCCTATGACAATGGCTCCAAGCAGCGCGTCATCACCGGCGTGAACGTGGCCGAGAGCCCGGATGCGAATACCGCCGTGCGTCTGAACGCCATTAACGTCCTGTGGATCAACAGCCTGTACAAATAGGCCAGCAGAATTTCCGCCGCGTGATCGTCGGGGCGGGCTATTTATTTTAGCCGCATTTCTGCGACGCCAACTGTGATTACACTTGGCTGCAAAATGCTCCAAACCAAAGCCGGCGGCGGAGCATTTCCGTCGCCGGCTTTCGCATTTTCGGGGATTATCTGGACTGGGCCGAGGGTGGCGCCTGGCGGACATAGTTCTCGATCGGCAGGGCGAAAGTCGGCGAACCGGCCTTGCGCTCCTTGTCGATATAGCCGGCAAAATAGCTCCAGAAGGAAGCGGCATAGTCGCGGAAATAAGAGTCGGCGACCTCACGCGAGCACAGCCCGCCTTCGACGCAGAAGGAAAGGCGGTTGAGGAAATAGACGACGCGGTCGAAATTGTCGCTGAACTCGGCAAGCGGCATGTCGCCGCCAGTTGCGCTCATCGCCTCGATACCAATGCGTTGCCTGAACACCTGTTCCTCGGTCGGCGTCGGATTGGCGCTGAGCAGATTGCCGTATTTGGCATTGAGTGCTGCAAGGCGTTGCTTGAGGGCCCGTTGCGCCTGCTGGTAGTCCTTGCTTTCCCAGAGCTCGACCAGCGACATCGTCTGCTCGACGCGCTTCTGCTCCTGGTTTGCCAGGAACTGGTAGACCGAAAAGATCAAGGTGAAGATGATCGCCAGGCGTACAAGCAATCCGGACCAGGCATAGACGAGCATGCGCCAGTCGCGATCGGTGAACGGGTTCGCCTCCTTCTTGACCTCGTGATTGCTCACCCACGGCAGGCCTTCGACGGTTTCCGGCAGTGACACCGGTTTCTTTTCCGATGTCGGCGCTGACACTGCCTGCTGTGTTGCGATGCCCCCCGCTTTTGTCATCCGCAGCTGTCCAGTTCTATGGTGGCGGACGGGTCGAGCACGATACCCGGCGTCTCAAGCTTCTTCTTCAGGCAATCCAGCTGCGCGCGCGAAACGATGAACTGCACGTCAGGCTCCACCTGCGCCTTGCCCGGCGACGGCAATGGCTCGACCACGCCGCGCGAGGCGCAGCTGCTGAGATCGACCACGACGGCGGTGTTGCCGGTTTTGGCGATCTGGTCATACTGGTCGAGAAAGCAACTCGCCAACTCGGAGTTGATGACGACCTCCTTGGCGCAGAGGCCGCAGGCCTCGTCCGCCGAGGCATTGGCGGCCAGCAACAGCCCGGCGACAAAGCCGGCGGTTGTTGCGCGCCACGAAAATACGATCCTGTTCACGAACGCCCTCATCCGTTTCGTTCCGCCGCCGACAGCGGCGGTCGAAGAATGTTCATTGTCAGCCGCCTAGGCAAGAGGCCTGGCCGGGCGCTTGATGTCGCCTCAAGCGCGCGGCACCGTCTCCATCGGGAAGATCATCACGGCGCCCTTCGATGCCTTGTCGTCGGTAAGCCGCATGGCCGACCGCGTCGCCGGCGCCATGCCGATATCGGCCAGCATGTCGGAGAAGCTTGGCTGTCCCAGTCCGCGCGTTACCGAGACAACGCCCTCTTGCGCCAGGAAGCTCAGATCCTGCTTCTCGCTCTGCGGCGGCGCTTGGGTCAAGACGGCGATCATCCGCTCCATGCCGAAGCTGGTGTCGGTGAATTTGAACAGGCCTTCCTCGAGGACGGCTCCCTCGGTTAGGCGCTCGGCGAGAAAATGCTGGATGGAATAATCAGAGCCGACATAGAGCACGTTGATGTCAACCAGGTTCGCCGAGCTGTTCCTGGCCAAAACATGCACCTGATCATCGGGCGAAACACGCGGCACCGTCGACGGCTCGATCGGCTGCAGCGTGTCACTATCGAGGCGCTTGATCCGGAACTCGACGTCGACCTCTTCCGGCCGATAGTCCGAAGCGGCGGCCAGCCTCGACAGGCCGATGGCGCGAAAGATTTTCGTCAGGTTCTTGGCCGCGGCATCGACCAACTTTCCGTGGTCATCCGGATGAATGACGATCAGCGGCGGCTTGCTGCCGTCCTTGAGCGTCATGTCGCCCGAAGCCGGCAGAAACCACAGTGCCGGCGCGTCGGTGGCATCTTCTGCAGCGCCGGCGACGGCATTCTCGCGCAGCACGGCGAGACGCAGATCGGCGCCCTTGCCCGGCTCGACCAGTGCGATATGGAAACCTGAGTTCTCCCTGGCCGCCAGTTCGTCGAGGACCGAACTGGCGAGCGCGGCCTCCGTCTCCAGGCCCTTGGTCGCCGCCGGCCGTGCGATCACGAGCTTGTAATCGACGGCGAGCTCGGCAAGCCGCGCATAGGCATTGGCGGGGATGTCGGCCAGCCTGAGCGCCGGCTTGCCGCCGAACTCGACCGGCTTGACGCGGCTTTCCAGATTCTTCGCCGATTGCACCTGGAGATAACCAAGCGCTTCGGACAGCGGCGACAGCGCCGAGGGCAATATTGCAAGCTTGCTGCCGGGGGTGAGGCGGTGCAGCAGTCCGGCGCCGATCGTGGCGTTATCGTCCTTGACGACGACCGGCCACTGCATGACCGCGTCGGTCTTGTCGGTGCCGAACACGCGTGCGTCGAGTTCTCCCTCGAATAGCGGCGTTGGCCGGTTGCGGCCGTCCGCCGAATACTGCTGCAGCACCGCCTGGCCGAGCTGGCGGTAGGTGATGTTGGGGTTCTCGGCCAATTTCGACAGGATGGTGAAGGTGAACAGGCCGAATCGAGGCGCATCGGCCGTGCCCTTGGGCAGTGGCATCTCAGGTGTCGTCTCCACCGTCTGCGCCGCGTAGAAGGCGACCAACTTACCCTTGGTGGTCGGCTCGGCGCCGGTCGGCGTCAGCTTGAAGGCCGGCTTGCGCTGGCCGTCCCCGTCAAAGCCGCGCGACGTGGCGGACGCAATCTCGTCATAGGCTTTCACCGCAGCCGCCCTGGCAGCGTCGTCGCCGCCGACCAGATCGGCGAACTCGACCTTGCGTTCCAGCTCGTCGTCGACCTCGGCCGCGCGCGTCGCCGTGCCGGAATGGCAGCAGTCGAACACGGCCCAGATAAAGGCGCCCTTGTCGCGGATGGCGTCGAGCGCGGTGCCGATCTCGTTGTCGACCAGCGCATTGGGCACGCCCTTTTCGCGGTTGACCCATTTGTCGATGTCGGACGGCAAGAAAATCTCGTCGAGGCCGTCGGTCTCGTCGCCCTTGTTCGCCGCGGGCTGCTGCGCACCATGGCCGGACAAATGCAGGTAGACGAAATCGGCGCGCTGGACTTTGGCGGCAAGGTCGGCGAGTGCCGCCTTGATCGCCGCATGTGTCGGCGGTCCGTTGGCGCCCTCGACATCCTTGGCGAGCAGCGTGACGTTTTCGGCTGAGAACTTCACCGGCGCGGGCGTGTTCTTCAGAAGGAAATCGCGCACCAGGCCGGCATCGTTCTTCGGTCCGATCAGCCAGTTCTTCCGCGGCAGGTTCGGATAATCGGTGCAAGCAACGAGCAGCGCGTGGTAGGTGCGCGCCGCTGCGAATGCCCGGAACGGAAGCAAGCCGGCGGCCGCCAGCGCGGACGTGCCGGCAAGCAGCGTCCGCCGAGTCAATTTGATCATGATTGCTTCCCCAAGCCCGATCGAATTTCCAAGCACGGCCAGCCTGGCCGAGGATTTTGTCAGTATTTTGAATATCGCGCCGCTGCCCGGCCGACCACCGGCCGCGAATAGAAACAGTAGCAAAAAAGGCGGTTCGTCGCTATCTGGATGGAAGAGGCCTGATTGCATGCCCAACAGCGGCCATCGGCACGGAACGGCTTGGAACGGGATCATGGCGGCAAGGGATGTACTGACGAAGAACCAGCTTTGCGTGCTCGAGAAACTCGAGGCTGCCAGCGGGCCGCTCAGCGCCTATACGTTGCTCGACCAGCTGCGCGAGCGCGGTTTCCGCGCCCCGCTGCAGGTCTACCGGGCGTTAGACACGCTGGTGAAGTCCGGCTTCGTGCACAGGCTCGAAAGCCTCAATTCCTTCGTCGCCTGTGCCGAGCCGCACGACCATAGCCATTCGATGACAGCGTTTGCCATCTGCGATGCCTGCGGCCAGGTGACCGAGTTCTCCGACCACGATGTCGGCCACCGGCTCGACGAATGGGTGCGCTCGACCGGCTTCGCCGCCAAAAAGGCGGTGATCGAGTTTCGTGGGACTTGTGCGAAGTGTTTGGCCGAAGCGGCTTGAGGCCGGAGCCTCAGAGACAAGGCAAGGGAGCCTTTTACGTCTTGTCGGGTGACGCTAGAGTGTATCCTCATCTACGAAAGTGCCGTGGTCGGCCTCCGCGAGTCCTGCTCTGACGGCGCTGCGCTCCGATTCGGACGTGGCATATAGACCGGTTCGGCGGGCCTTGATGAGGCGGGCATAGTCGGCAAGCTCCTCCTGGTCTTCGCGAGGCCAAGCTTCCGCATGCTTTACCAGATTCTGGAGTGTCTTGGTGATCATGGGGGCTTTGTATCACACTGGGGACGGGTTTGGATTTTCACTTTGCGCCCATTCCAGCCGTTTGCGCTGCCCCTCACCCTCACCCTCTCCCCGTGAAGGACGGGGAGAGGGGGTCGCCAGCGTTGGTGCCGGCTTCCTTCTCCCCGTCATTTACGGGGAGAAGTGCCCGGCAGGGCGATGAGGGGCGGCGCCGAGGACTGTCAGTTGGTGCTGTTGTGAAAATGCAGAAGCCGCCATTCGCAGGGCGGCTCAGCGGCCCCGCCTCAATGTGCCTCTTCCCAGTTGTTGGCGGCGCGGGCGTCGACGTGCAGCGGCACCGACATCGATACCGCCGGCATGGCGGCGTTCTCCATGACATGGCAGACGACGGGGATCGTCGCCTCGACCTCGGCTTCGGCCGTCTCGAAAACCAGCTCGTCATGCACCTGCAGCAGCATGCGGGCGGAAAGCTTCGCCTTTTCCAGCGCCTCGTCCATACGGATCATGGCGCGGCGGATGATGTCGGCGGCGGTGCCCTGCAGGCGTGCATTGATCGAGGCGCGCTCGTTGAACGCGCGGACCGAGGGATTTGACGAGCGTATCTCCGGATAGTGGATGCGGCGGCCAAAAATGGTTTCGACGAAGCCGTGCTCGCGGGCATAGGCCTTGGTCGCGTCGATATAGTCGCGGATGCCGGGGAAGCGCTCGAAATATTTCTTGATGTAGTCGCCGGCTTCCTCGCGCGCGATCGACAGCTGGTTGGCGAGGCCAAAGGCCGAAATGCCGTAGATGATGCCGAAATTGATCGCCTTGGCACGGCGGCGCACTTCGGAAGGCATGCCCTCGACCGGCACGTTGAACATTTCCGAGGCGGTGATGGCGTGGATGTCGGCGCCGTCGGCGAAGGCCTGCTTGAGCTGCGGGATTTCGGCGACATGGGCGAGCACGCGCAATTCGATCTGGCTGTAGTCGGCGGAAACCAGCTTGTTGCCCTTGTCGGCGATGAAGGCCGTCCTGATCTTTCGGCCCTCGACGGTGCGCACCGGAATATTCTGCAGATTGGGGTCCGAGGACGACAGCCGGCCGGTTGTCGTCGCGGCAAGCGCGTAGGAGGTGTGGACGCGCCCGGTGTCGGGATGGATGAAGCCGGGCAGCGCATCGGTATAGGTCGATTTCAGCTTGGTCAGCTGGCGCCAGTCGACGATCTTGCGCGGCAATTCGTGGCCTTCGGCGGCGAGGTCTTCGAGAAGCTGCGCCGAGGTCGACCATTGGCCGGTCTTGGTTTTAGAACCGCCGGGCAGGCCCATCCTGCCGAACAGGATGTCGCCGAGCTGTTTTGGCGAGCCGATGTTGATGCGCTCGCCGACCAGCTGATAGATCTCGTCCTCGAGCCGCGCGGCACCCTGTGCCAGTTCGCCGGAGAGCCGCGACAGGATCTGCCGGTCGACGGAGATGCCGCGCTGTTCCATCCTCGCCAATACCGGCACCAGCGGCCGTTCTAGCCGTTCATAGACCGAGACAAGGCCCTTGGCGGCAAGCCGTGGCTTCAGCACCTGCCAGAGCCTGAGCGCGACGTCGGCGTGCTCGGCGCCGTAGGCGGTCGCCTTGCCGAGGTCGGCCTGATCGAGGCCGACGAAGCTTCTTCCCGAACCGGCGAGTTCCTTCAGCGGAATGGTCGAGTGGCCGAGCCATTTATCGGCCAGCGCCTCCAGCCCATGGCCACCATGGGTGCCGGCCTCGAGCACGTAGGAGATCAGCATAGTGTCGTCATAGGGGCCGATCTCGATGCCGTGACGGCTCATGACGACAAGGCGGTATTTCATGTCGTGCACGATCTTGAGGACGGATTTGTCCTCGAGCAGCGGCTTCAGCAACGCCAGCGCGTCGCGGATCGGGATCTGGTTTTCGACCGCGCCGCCGCCGAGCAGGTCGCCGTTGCCGTTCTTGTGGGCAAGCGGCACATAGGCGGCGTGGCCGGGCGCGACGGCCATGGCAAGGCCGATCAGTTCGGCCCGCATCGGATCGGGTGAGGAGGCCTTAACGTCGAAGGCGACGATGCCGGTCTCCATCGCCTCGGCGATCCAGGCCTTCAGCGTCGCGGCGTCGCGGATGCAGGCATAGGCGCCGGTGTCGATCTTACGGGCGGTGGCAGCCTCCAGGCGAAGCGCCGAAAGCAGAGATGGGGTGTCGCCTTGCGTGGCTTCGGCCGGGGCTTCGGACGCCGCTTCGTCCGACTTGACGCCCGGTGCGCTCTCGGCGGCCGCGGGCACGCCAAAACCCATGTCGGGGCCATGCGCGGTATCGGCACGCTCTATCGTGACGGCAGTGGCCGCAACGTCGCCTGCGTCGGTTCCGGTCGCTTCGGCGACGCGGCGGGTCAGCGTCGAGAATTCCATGGTCTTGAGAAAGCCGATCAGCCTGGGACCGTCCGGCGCGTGCAACACGAACTCGTCGAGCCCCTCGGTCACCGGCACGTCATTCTTCAGCGTCACCAGATCACGCGAAATGCGCGCCTTGTCGGCGTTGGCGATGATCGATTCGCGCCGCTTGTCCTGCTTGATCTCGCCGGCGCGGGCGAGCAGCGTGTCGAGGTCGCCGAACTGTTCGAGCAATTGCGCCGCCGTCTTCGGCCCGATGCCGGGCACGCCCGGCACATTGTCGACCGAATCGCCGGTCAGCGCCTGCAGGTCGATCATTTTCTCCGGCGGCACGCCCCATTTCTCGATCACCTCGGGAACGCCGATCTGACGGTCCTTCATCGGGTCGTACATGGCGACCGAAGGGCCAACCAGTTGCATCAGATCCTTGTCGGAAGAGATGATGGTGGTATCGGCGCCGGCTTCACAGGCAAGCCGGCAATAGGTGGCGATCAGGTCGTCGGCCTCGTAGCCTTCCGTCTCGATACAGGGCAGGTTGAAGGCCCTGGTCGCCTGGCGAATCAGGCCGAATTGCGGGATCAAATCTTCCGGCGGCGCCGAGCGGTTGGCCTTGTATTCAGGGTAGAGGTGGTTGCGAAAGGTTTTCGACGAATAGTCGAAGATCACGGCGAAATGCGTCGGCACGATGCCGACATCGGTGTTGCGGGCGTCCTGCGTCAGTTTCCAGACCATGTTGCAGAAGCCGAGCACGGCACTGGTCGGCAGCCCGTCGGACTTGCGGGTCAGCGGCGGGAGCGCGTGATAGGCCCGGAAGATGTAGCCGGAGCCGTCGATAAGGAAGAGATGATCGCCTTTTTTCATGGCACGAGGGATAGCGCGGCGCAGCGCCGCGGTCCATGCCAAACGCGGCTTCAGGCAAGGGTTCCGGCAACACCCTGACAGAGCTGGCCCATGAGGGCTTGGTTCAGAGCCTGGTTCAGAGCTTTGTTCGCTCACGCCTATGTTACGAAAGTGTAATTTTTGTGCCCTTGAATCGCCATGTTCGGAGACACAAATAAATGGCATCGGCAGTTTTCGCCGAAGTCCGGAGCAAGGCCCGTCCCCCGCCTATCCCGGACACTTGCGGCAGCCTATCCCCCCTCTCCGGGCTGCCGCATCGTTTCGAGTAAGGCCGCCGTGGTTCCCCCTCCACCACGGCGGCATTTTTTTGCCTTTCGACAGGATCCTACCTTGTGGCCTAACGGTCGCGGGCTTTCCGTTTCGCCGTATGGGCTCTAGATTCGCCGCCAGAATCGAAAGGCCCGCCAGATGTCTGCAGTTTCCCCGGTACTCGACCGCCTCGACAAGAATTTCGACCAGAGCCTCGAACGCCTGTTCGGCCTGCTCGGCATCAAGTCGATCTCCACCGATCCGGACTACGCGGCCGACTGCCGCAAGGCCGCCGAATGGCTGGTCGCCGAGCTCAAGCTGATCGGCTTCGACGCCAGCGTGCGCGACACGCCTGGCCATCCGATGGTGGTCGCGCATCACGACGGGCCGGCGGGCGCGCCGCATTTGCTGTTTTACGGCCATTACGACGTGCAGCCGGTCGATCCGATCGAACTGTGGGAAAGCGACCCGTTCGCGCCAGCGGTCAAGGAGATCGAGCCCGGCCACAAGGTGATCACCGGCCGCGGCGCGGCCGACGACAAGGGTCAGCTGATGACCTTCGTCGAGGCCTGCCGCGCATGGAAGCAGGTGCATGGCGGATTGCCGTGCCGCATCACGATCCTGTTCGAGGGCGAGGAGGAGTCCGGGTCGCCGTCACTGAAGCCGTTTCTCGAAGCGAATGCGGACGAGCTCAGGGCCGATTTCGCGCTGGTCTGCGACACCGGCATGTGGGACCGCGATACGCCGTCGATCTGCGTCTCGCTGCGCGGTCTGGTCGGCGAGGAGATCACGGTGACGGCCGCCGATCGCGACCTGCATTCCGGGCTCTATGGCGGCGCCGCCGCCAATCCGATCCGCATCCTGGCAAAAATCCTCGCCGACATCCACGACCAGGACGGTCACGTCACCATTCCGGGGTTCTATGACGGCGTCGAGGAAACGCCCTCGCAGATATTGCAGTCGTGGCTGTCGCTCGGCGAGACCGCCGAGACCTTCCTCGGCCCCATCGGCCTGTCGATCCCGTCCGGCGAAAAGGGCCGCTCGGTACTCGAGCTGACCTGGGCGCGGCCGACGGCCGAGTTCAACGGCATCATCGGCGGCTATACCGGCAAGGGCTTCAAGACGGTGATCGCGGCGCAAGCTTCGGCAAAAGTCTCCTTTCGCCTCGTCCACAAACAGGATCCGGAGAAGATCCGCGCCGCCTTCCAGGCGTTCGCCAGGGAACGTGTGCCGGCGGACTGCGCGGTCGAGTTCCACCCGCATGGCGCCTCGCCGGCAATCCAGCTTTCCTACGACTCGCCCTTTCTGGCCAAGGCCAAGCAGGCGCTCTCCGACGAATGGCCGAAGCCGGCCGTGGTGACCGGCAGCGGCGGCTCGATCCCTGTGGTCGGCGATTTCCAGACCTATCTCGGCATGGAATCGCTGCTGGTCGGTTTCGGCCTCGACGACGACCGCATCCACTCGCCGAATGAAAAGTACGAGATGAGTTCCTTCCACAAGGGCCAGCGCTCCTGGGCGCGCATTCTCGAGGCGCTGACACGCTGAAATTGCGCCATGATCAACTTTCTGTTGATTTTTCACCGGATCACGGCAAGGACGGGCATGGTCCGTCGCGCGTCTGTGCACGGGGCCGCGACCGGAGAAGACGATGAGCGACATCCGTTTCCACAAGAACGATCTGCCCGGCCTGCTGCATTACGATGTCGGGGCGGTCGCCATCGACACCGAGACGCTGGGGCTGAACCCGCACCGCGACCGGCTCTGCGTCGTACAGATCTCGCCGGGCGACGGCTCGGCCGACGTCATCCAGATCGCGCCCGGCCAGAAGAAGGCGCCGAACCTGGTCAGCCTGCTGCGCAACCGCAGCATCACCAAGCTCTTCCATTACGGCCGCTTCGACCTCGCCGTGCTCTACAACGCCTTCGGCGTCATGCCGGAACCGGTGTTCTGCACCAAGATCGCGTCGCGGCTGACGCGCACCTACACCGACCGGCATGGGCTGAAGGACATCTGCTTCGAGCTTCTCGGGGTCGGACTGTCGAAGGCGCAGCAATCGTCGGACTGGGCGGCCGAGACACTGTCGCCCGAGCAACTCGAATATGCCGCGTCCGACGTGCTCTATCTGCACCGGCTGCGCGACGTGCTGGGCGCGCGGCTGGCGCGCGACAACCGGACCAAGGAAGCCGATGCCTGCTTCCGCTTCCTGCCGACCCGTGCGAAACTCGACCTGATGGGCTGGGATGAAGAGGATATCTTCGCCCATAGCTGATGGCCTTCTGGCAATTTATCGCCGTCGGCCGGGAGGAACTGAAATGGCTGCCCGAAAATCAATCGAAACGGCGCCGAAGGACGGTTCCAAGGTCACCGTCTACTGGCAGGACAGCGACGGCGTCATGAACGAGAGCATCGCGCAATACCGTTCGCTCGACCGGCTGAAGGCGGCCGGCGGCGACTGGGACGAAAGCGATGCCGGCTGGTGGGCCTATACGGACGGCCATACGCAAAAGAAGATCGAGCCGATCAGCTGGCGGCCGGCCTCCGATGATCCGGACGCGGACGACTGAGGCCGGGTATGTCGCCGGCCGGCATCGCACGCTGAAGCGATTTATTCCTGGATGGCGTATTTTGTTCTTGCTTTGTGCCGGCAGCTATGCTACTAATTTCCGTATGGTTGCTCATTCGCGCCGACGACCCGCCGACCGAGGCGGGTTTTTTCATTTCGGCTTTAGCGCCGTCGCGGGCCGCATCCGGTTGAATACAGTTTGCTTCGATTTATCCCGACTTAACCCGCCTTTAAACCGCCGCATCTAGTCTTCAACCCGAACGCCATAGGCATCGGGAAAACAGCACAGCGCATGGCGAACCGGAAAGACAGCCGCATCGAGCCCAGCTTCGAGGCATCGCCGGCGGCGAGCTCCTCGGCCGGTTTTTCGGTGAGCGAGGAGGACCGCGTCGTGCCGAGCAACCGAAAAGCCGCTACAAAACGCAAATCGCCCAAGGCAAAACCGTCACGTGGCGGGCGCGGCAAAGGCCGGCGCGGCGTGTTCGGCGTGCTTGGCCGGCTGTTCTACTGGTGCTTCGTGCTGGCCATCTGGGGCGGCATCGCTGCTGCCGGCATCGTCGTCTATTACGGCGCGAAAATGCCGGCGGCTACCACCTGGGCCATTCCCGACCGCGCACCCAACATCAAGATCGTCTCGGTCGACGGCCAGCTGCTTGGCAATCGCGGCATGAGCGGCGGCGAAGCCGTCGGCCTGCACGAGATGTCGCCCTACATTCCCGAAGCCGTCATCGCCATCGAGGACCGCCGCTTCTATTCGCATTTCGGCATCGACCCGATCGGCCTTTCCCGGGCCATGGTGACCAATGTTCTCGGCGGGCATTTTTCGCAGGGCGGCTCGACGCTGACCCAGCAGCTGGCCAAGAACCTGTTCCTGACGCCGGACCGCACGCTGGAACGCAAGGTGCAGGAAGTGCTGCTGGCGCTGTGGCTGGAGCACAAGCATACGAAGGACCAGATCCTCGAAATGTACCTCAACCGGGTTTATTTCGGCTCCGGCGCCTATGGCGTCGAAGCGGCCTCGCGCCGCTATTTCGGAAAGAGCGCGCGCGACGTCACGCTGTCGGAGGCGGCGCTTCTCGCCGGCCTGCTCAAGGCGCCGTCGCGGCTGTCGCCGGCGCGCGACCCGAAGGCGGCCGAGCAGCGCTCGCAGCTGGTGCTCGCTGCTATGCGCGACGAGGGCAAGATCAGCGCCAAGGAGCTGACCACGGCGATGAGCGCGCCGGCGACGCGCGCGCCGTCCTACTGGACCGGCTCGGAAAACTATGTCGCCGATACGATCATCGAAGAACTGCCCGACCTGATCGGCGACGTGCGCCGCGATATCGTCGTCGACACGACCGTCGATCTGACGCTGCAGAAGCTCGCCGAGCAATCGATCCGCCGGCTGATCGACCAGAGCGGCAAAAAACTCAATGTCAGCCAGGGCGCGCTGGTGTCGATCGACAATTCCGGCGCGGTGCGCGCCATGGTCGGCGGCTATGATTATTCGACCAGCCAGTTCGACCGTGCCTCGGAAGCGCGCCGCCAGCCGGGCTCAGCGTTCAAGCCGTTCGTCTATATGGCGGCGCTGGAATCCGGCCGCACGCCGGACAGCGTGCGCAATGACGCGCCGATCAAGATCGGCAACTGGACGCCCGATAATTACGGCGGCAAATATTTCGGCAAGGTGACGCTGGCGACGGCGCTGGCAAAATCGCTGAACTCGGTGGCCGCGCAGCTGACCATGGAAGTCGGACCGAGCGCGGTGGTCGAGGCGGCGCACCGCATGGGCATCCAGTCCGAGCTGACGGCCAACACATCGATCGCGCTCGGCACCTCGGAAGTGACGCCGCTGGAACTGACCTCGGCCTATGTTCCCTTCGCCAATGGCGGTTACAAGCCGGACATCCATTTCATCCGCCGCGTCACGACGAGCGACGGCAAGGTGCTCTACGAGAACAATGGCGGCGGCGCGCCGCGCGTCGTCAAGCCCGACGTCGTCGGCATGATGAACTCGATGATGACCGGCACGGTTGAGATCGGCACGGCCAGGAAGGCGGCGTTCGCCTGGCCGGCCGCCGGCAAGACCGGCACCAGCCAGAACTCGCGCGACGCGTGGTTCATCGGCTATACCGCTAATCTGACCACCGGCGTCTGGTTCGGCAATGACGACGGCAGCCCGATGAAGAAGGTCACCGGCGGCGCGCTGCCGGCGCAGGCCTGGCACGAGTTCATGGTCGCAGCACATGAGGGCGTGCCGGTGGCGCCGCTGCCCGGAACCTGGAAATCGACGCCGCCCGACACCATCGTGCAGGACGAGATACCGTCCGAGACGGCGCCGCCGGCGCCGGTCGCTTCCGTTGGCCAGTCAGCGCCGCCCGCAGCCACCCAGTCGCCTTCGCGTCCCGCGCGGCCCGCCGAGACGGTCGATGCCGGCGGCCTTGCCATGCCGGGTGTCGACGGCACTACCGGATCGATCAAGCACCCGGTGCCGCCCGGCAATGTCGGCGGCCCGGTCAAGAAGCGGCAGACCTCGATCCTGGACATCCTGACAGGCGGCTGAGCGACAACGGACATCCATTGTCGGAAAATGGGCCAGGGGAATGGACGACGTCAAAAGATTCAACACTTTGAATTGGTGGCAGTAGTCCTTGCTGCTGGCAATGACCATTTGGGTAGTGGTATTCCGGCATCTGCCGAATCTTCATTTCTCCGATCCGCCGTACGTCTTCCATGAGAGGATAGGTGCGATACTTGCATCGGTGATCACGGGGTTTTTGTTGCCTTATGGAGCGGCGTGGCTTTCCGGGCGTTTGATGCAACGATCGCGCAGCGGGTTCCTGCGTGTCCTTTGGCCGCTGGCAATCGCAATCTTTCTTCTCAACTTCGGGCTGCTATACGAATGTCCGACCTGCTATTGAACAATGGCAGGTCGGCAGCCGGACGGGCGGGTCTTGGCGACGCTCGCCACCGCCCTCACAATCGGCTAGATCATGCGGCTGGAGACGCGACATGGCCGAAACCGACACCAGAAAGACCATTGTGCTGACCGGTGCCAGCCGCGGCATCGGCCATGCCACGGTCAAGCGCTTTTCACGCGAAGGCTGGCGCGTCATCACCTGCTCGCGCCAGGCTTTTGCCGAGGACTGCCCGTGGCCGGCCGGCCCGGAAGACCACATCAAGGTCGATCTCGCCGACCAGGAGGATGTCGGCATCGCGATCTCCGAGATTCGCCACCGCCTGGAAGCACATGGCGGCCAGCTGCATGCGCTGGTCAACAATGCCGGCATCTCGCCGAAGCTCAAGGACGGCAACAGCCGCATGAACTCGATCGACACGCCGATGCATGTCTGGCGCGACGTCTTCCAGGTCAATTTCTTCGCCCCGATCATGCTGGCGCGCGGTCTGTTCAAGGAGCTGGCTTCGGCCAAGGGCTCGATCGTCAACGTCACCTCGATCGCCGGCACCCGCGTGCATCCTTTCGCCGGCACCGCCTACGCGACGTCGAAGGCGGCACTCGGCTCGCTGACGCGCGAGATGGCGCATGATTTCGGCCCGCACGGCATCCGCGTCAACGCGATCGCACCGGGCGAGATCGACACCGCCATCCTGTCGCCGGGCACGGAAAAAATCGTCGAGACAATCCCGCTGAGAAGGCTGGGCACCACCGCGGAAGTCGCTGACATCATCTTCTTCCTGTGCTCGCAGCAGGCCTCCTACGTGACCGGCTCGGAAATCCACATCAATGGCGGCCAGCACGTGTAGAAGGCTTTTCCAGGCGAGCTATCCAGCCTGCCGTCCCGTTCCCATGTGATGGCACGCGGTCATCCTCAGCCGGCCAGGTGAATTGGGTCAGGCCGTCCCCGTCACCACTTCGACAATCCCACGGGCGATCTCGCGTTCGCCCATGATGACCGTGTCGGCACCAAGGCCCTTGAGGTGCTCGACCTCGGCATCGGAATGGGCGCGGGCGATGATTTCGATTGTCGGATTGGCGGCGCGGGCGCGTAGCACGATCTGCCCTGCCTCGAAGGCGTTGGGGATGGCCAAGATCAGCCGCGCGGCGCCCTCGGGATTGGACGCGGCGAACACGCCGCCGTTCGCCGCATTGCCGGAAACGGTTTCGATGCCGTCGGCCTTGAGCTTCGCCAGCGTCTTGTCTGCATCCTCGATGACGAGGAAGGGCAGGGCGGCCTGCTTCAGGGACGCGCCGACGAGACTGCCGACGCGGCCGTAGCCGATCAGGATGGTGTGGCCGGCCTGCCTCGTCCTGGGCGGCGGGCCATCCTCTTTCGCAGGTGCCGCCACGGAAGCCACCTGGCCGGGCTCGGTTGCCGGGCCGATCGGCCTTACTTCGTCGGACGGCACCGTCTTGCCGGCGCGTTTTTCCAGCCAAGGTTTTACCCAGTCGACGGCAACAAACATCAGCGGGTTGAGGACGATCGACAGGATGGCGCCGGCGAGGATGAGGTCGCGGCCCTGTTCGGGCAGCAGCTTCAGACCGACGCCAAGTTCAGCCAGGATGAACGAGAATTCGCCGATCTGGGCAAGGCTTGCCGAAATCATCAACGCGGTTGCGATCGGATAGCGGAAAACGAGGACGATGACGAAGGCTGCCAGCGACTTGCCGATAACGATTATGGCCAGCGTCGCCAGGATCGGCCAGCCATTGCTGATCAGGCTGAACGGGTCGAACAGCATGCCGACCGAAACGAAGAACAGCACGGAAAAGGCGTCACGCAGCGGCAGCGATTCCTCGGCCGCCCGGTGGCTGAGCTCGGATTCGCTCATGATCATGCCGGCGAAGAAAGCGCCCAGTGCCAGCGACACGCCGAACAGCTTGGCCGCGCCAAAGGCGACGCCAAGCGCAATGGCGAGCACCGCCAGCCGGAACAGTTCGCGCGATCCGGTATGGGCGACGTAGTGCAGGATCCAGGGGATAAGCCGGCGGCCGACCACCAGCATGACCACGACAAAGGCCGCGACCTTGGCCAGCGTGATGGCCACGACGCCCCAGATGCCGTAGTTCGCGGGCAGCGACAGCAGACTGCCGTGGACCTCGGCCTGCTGCTGGCCACCGAGCACGCCGGCCAATGCCGGCAAAAGCACCAGCGCCAGCACCATGGCCAGATCCTCGACGATCAGCCAGCCGACGGCGATGCGGCCACGCTCGGTCTCGATTAGCCGCCGCTCCTGCAGGGCGCGCAACAGCACCACGGTCGAGGCGACGGAAAGCGCCAGGCCAAAGACCAGCCCCGCACCCATCGACCAGCCGAGCATCCAGGCAAGGCCGGCGCCAAGGGCTGTCGCAAAGCCGATCTGCACGATGGCGCCGGGCACCGCGATAGCGCGGACCGACAACAGGTCCTTCAGCGAGAAATGCAGGCCGACGCCGAACATCAGCAGGATGACGCCGATCTCGGCCAGTTCATTGGCGAGGCCGGCATCGGCGACGAAACCCGGCGTGTTCGGGTCCAACCAGAACGCCGGCGATGAGATAGCCTACCAGCGGCGGGACGCGGAAGCGGTTGGCAAGCGCGCCGAAGACGAAAGCCAGCCCCAGACCGGCAACGATAGTGGCGATAAGGGGCGTGTCATGCGGCATTGTCTATGGAGCGCCTTCAGGAATCGCGATGTCGGATATGCGCCGCCCAAAGCCGCCGTCCTGGCAGTATGGACAGTCGCGTGACAACCCGCAATCCCATGAAATCAATGGCAAAGCAGCAAACAGACGGAGAGCCGGCGAGATTTGCCACCACCACGGCGCGGCCTGCTCCAGCCTGGCGATTGATACGGAAATGAAGGTTGCGCGCCGCCGATGCCGCGATCAGGTCGCCTGCAGCAGGCTCTCGATATCGGGTATGCTGTGGTTGGTCAGCGTCTTTGGAATTTCCGCCGTTATCTTGTCAGCGACCTCCTTGTGCAGCTTCCTGCGCATGTCGCCCAGCACCGGGGGCGGCGCGATCAGCACGATCTCCTTGAACGTGCCGCGATGCGCGAGCTTGTAGAGCGTGTCGGCAATCTCGTCGGCAAAACGCTCCTTGCCGAGACGGTGCCAGTCGGTGTCCTCGACCGCGCTGCGGTGGACGGAAGGGCCGTCGCTGTAGCGGCCGGGGCGGTCTGTGCCTTGCTCTCGGGTCGCCGGATTTTCCTGCTCCATCTCGTGCACGACCTGAAGGTCGGGATATTGGACGTCTCCACGGTTCTCGAGGAATAGCGCCTTTTCGCCGTCGGCCACCACGATCCACAATCCGCGTTTCAGTCTGACGTTGCTCATGGGGCGCTCCTTTTTGATTTTTCGAACCCATCGCCGGGCCTTTGCCGCAGGGGTATGACCGGGCCTGGGTCTACAGGGCAAACGCGTGCCGAGGCGTGAATGTTCCGGTAGGGATGGCGAGAGCGCCAAGCTGCCGTTAATGGCTCGGTTGGGATCCGGCGGCTTTAATCTACTAAATTGGTAGAATTTAGAAAAATCTGTTTTGTGGCGCGCTCGGCCAGCCGCTAGAAAGGCAGCGGATCAAGGGCCGCAACAGCAGCTTCAATCCGCTCCGCATTTGAATGTGGAATATTTTTCTCTTGGCCGTCATGCTTGCAGAAAAGAGATTGCCTGCTACGAAGCGATGCGCGAGTGGGTGCCTTCTGGTTTTTCGCGCCCCCGCGTAGAACTGGCAAACGGTTCCAGGATTCCGCTCGTCATGCCGCAAGCCAACCCCAAGCTCAACGCCTTTCCCGTCTTCATGCGGGTCGAGGGCGAAGCCGTGGCCATCATCGGCGGTGGCGAGGAGGCGCTGGCCAAGGCGCGGCTGCTCGCTCAGTCGAGCGCTGTGCTGCGCATCGTCAGCGATGCTGCAAGCCCCGAACTGCTGGCCTTCATCGCCGAGACAGGTGCCACCCACGTCGCCGACGCCTACGATGTCGCGCACCTCGCAGATGCGGTGATGGTGTTTGCCGCCAGCGGCAATGAGGCGCTCGACCGCCGCGTTGCAGGGGATGCGCGCCGGCTGGGCATTCCGGTCAATGCCGTCGACCGGCCGGAGCTCTGCGATTTCTTCACGCCGGCACTGGTCAACCGCGCGCCGGTCGCCATTGCCATCGGCACGGAAGGTGCCGGCCCGGTGCTGGCGCAGATGCTGCGCAGCCGCATTGCCCGCATGCTGTCGCCTTCGCTCGGGCCGCTCGCCGCGCTTGCCGCATCGTTTCGCGGCGCCGCCGAAAAGCTGCTGCCGAAAGGCAATGCCCGCCGCCGCTTCTGGAGCGATTTCTTTGGCGGCGCGCCGGCCCGCGCCGTGGAAGCTGGACAGCTTTCTGAGGCGCATGACGCCGCCGTCGGCCTGCTGCTTTCGAATACCCCGGAATCGGGCCATGTCGCCCTGGGCAATGTTGCTTTGGTGGGGGCTGGTCCCGGCGCCGAGGATTTGCTGACGCTGCGCGCTCATCGCCTGCTGATGGAAGCCGACGTGATTGTGCATGACGCGCTGGTGCCGGAGGCGATCGTCGCCATGGGCCGCCGCGATGCCGAACGCCTGCCGGTCGGCAAGCGTAAGGGCTGCCATTCCAAGAGCCAGGCCGAGATCAATGCGCTGCTGGTCGAGCTTGGCCACGCCGGCAGGCGCGTCGTGCGGCTGAAATCCGGAGACCCGCTGGTGTTCGGCCGGGCCGGCGAGGAAATGGCGGCACTGCGCGATGCCGGCATCGCCTATGAGGTGGTTCCGGGCGTCACCGCGGCCTTTGCCGCCGCCGCCGATTTCGAACTGCCGCTGACGCTGCGCGGCGTGTCGTCGTCAATGGTGTTCACCACCGGTCACGACTTAAAGGGAAATTCGCTGCCCGATTGGGCAAAGCTCGCTATTTCCGGTGCAACGGTCGCCGTCTATATGGGACGCTCGGTCGCCGCCGAGGTCGCCGGCCGGCTGATCGAAGCCGGCCTGTCGCCGGATACGGCCGTCGCCGTGGTCGAGAATGCCAGCCTCGCCAACCGCCGCCGTTTCCATGGCACGCTCGCCGACCTGCCGTCGCTGGAGGCGCGCGCCGATCTCAGCGGCCCGGTGATGACCATCATCGGCGACGCGGTCGCCGGCGCCAATTTCGAACGGTCCGAGCCGCTCGCGGCACACAGGCAGGAAAGCGTGGCCCGTGCTGCCGCGGTAGGAGTGAACCAATGAAAGTCCTGACCGCGAACCGCCTCGCCGACGGCATAGCCGTCTGGTACGCCAATGGCGGCTGGGCCGAGACCATCGACCACGCCGACATCGCCTATGACAAGGCGGCCGAGGACCGGCTGGAGGCGATCGGCGCCAAGGCCTCCGCCGACAACGAGGTGGTCGACGTCAATCTGATCGACGTGACCGTGCTCAACGGCACGGTAGAGGCGGTCCGGCTGCGTGAAAAGATCCGCGCCGCCGGCCCCACCACCCGTCACGATCTGGGCAAGCAGGCCCGTCCGCAAGCCGCCCGCGCGGCATAGATGACAGGAGCATGATCCCGATCATGCTCGAATGAAGAAAATAACGGGCGGACGCGCCCGGAAAGACCGAGACATGTACCGTTACGATGAGTTCGACCACGATTTCGTCAAGGCCCGCGTCGCCGAGTTCAGCGACCAGGTCGCACGGCGGCTTGCCGGCGAGATCACCGAGGATCAGTTCCGGCCGCTTCGGCTGATGAACGGCGTCTATCTGCAGCTGCATGCCTATATGCTGCGCATTGCGGTGCCCTACGGCACGCTGAACAGCAAGCAGCTGCGCATGCTTGGCCATATCGCCCGCAAATACGACAAGGGCTACGGCCATTTCACGACGCGCCAGAACATCCAGTTCAACTGGCCGGCGCTGTCGGACATTCCGGCTATCCTGGCCGACCTGGCAAGCGTCGAGATGCACGCCATCCAGACCAGCGGCAACTGCATCCGCAACGTCACCGCCGACCACTTCGCCGGCGCCGCCGCCGACGAGGTCGCCGATCCGCGCCCCTATGCCGAAATCCTGCGGCAATGGTCGTCGGTGCATCCGGAATTCTCGTTCCTGCCGCGAAAGTTCAAGATCGCGGTGACCGGCGCCGAGCGCGACCGCGCCGCCATCCAGACGCATGACATCGGCCTGCACCTGAAGAAGAATGCGGCCGGCGAGTTCGGTTTCGCGGTCTATGTCGGCGGCGGCCAGGGCCGCACGCCGATGGTGGCCAAGAAGATCCGCGACTTCCTGCCCGAAGCGGATCTGTTGTCCTACTGCACGGCGATCCTGCGTGTTTACAACCTCTATGGCCGGCGCGACAACAAGTTCAAGGCGCGCATCAAGATCCTGGTCCACGAGACCGGCGTCGAGGAGATCACCCGCCAGGTCGAGGCTGAATGGCAGGAATTGAAGGACGCCGAGCTGAAGCTGCCGGAAGCCGACATCCGTGCCATCGACGCCTATTTCGCGCCGCCGGCGCTTGTCGACCGGCCGGAAGGCGACGAGGCGGTCAAGCTTGCCCGGCTCGATTCCAAGAGCTTTTCCGAATGGCTGGACCAGAATGTGGTCACCCATCGCCATCCCGACTATGCCGCAGTGACCATCTCGCTCAAGGGCATCGGCGAGACGCCGGGCGATGCCTCCGACAGCCAGATGGAAGCGGTCGCCGACATTGCCGAAAAATATTCCTTCGACGAGCTGCGCGTCAGCCACGAGCAGAACCTGATCCTGCCGCATGTCGCGCGTGCCGACCTCAAGGCGGTCTATGACGCGCTGGTCGATATCGGGCTGGCGACGGCCAATTCCAATCTGATCAGTGACATCATCTCCTGCCCCGGCCTCGACTATTGCGCGCTGGCGACGGCGCGTTCCATCCCCGTGGCGCAGGAAATCTCGCGCCGCTTCGCTTCGCTGGAGCGCCAGCGCGACATCGGCGAATTGAAGCTGAAGATTTCCGGCTGCATCAATGCCTGCGGCCATCACCATGTCGGCCATATCGGCATCCTCGGCGTCGAGAAGAAAGGCGCCGAGCTCTATCAAGTGACGCTCGGCGGCTCGGCCGACGAGAACACCTCGGTCGGCGAGATCATCGGCCGCGGCTTCAGTTCGGAAGAGATCACCGATGCCATCGAGCAGATCGTCGAGACCTATCTCGGGCTTCGGCTGGACAGAAACGAAAGATTCATCGACGCCTACCGCCGTGTCGGTCCCGCGCCGTTCAAGGAGGCGCTCTATGCTGGCGAAGCCAAGGCCGCTTGATCGGATCGTCGACGTCGAGGCCGGCATCGCCGCCGAAGCGGCGGGTCTCGACGCGCTCTATGGCCATCTGAAGCCGCTGGAGATCATCGAGCGCTCAGCCCGGGAGTTGTTTCACGGCGAAATCGCCGCGGTTTCGTCGTTCGGCGCGGATTCGGCGGTGCTGCTGCACATGATCGCCGAGATCGACCGCACGCTGCCGGTGATCTTTCTCGACACCGGCAAGCATTTCGAGGAAACGCTCGGCTATCGTGACGCGCTGGTCGCCGATTTCGGGCTGACCGATATCCGGGTGATCAGGCCCGACGATACGGCGCTGGCAAGGATCGACCCGACCGGCAATCTCAACGAGACCGATACCGACGCCTGCTGCGACGTGCGCAAGGTCGAGCCGCTGGCGCGCGGCGTCGAGCCGTTCCGCGCCTGGTTCACCGGCCGCAAGCGCTTCCAGGCGGCGACGCGGGCAGCGCTTCCGGTGTTCGAGGCGGTCGGCTCGCGCATCCGCATCAATCCGCTGGCGCACTGGACGACATCAGACCAGGCCGGCTACATGCGCGCACATGCGCTGCGTGAAAACCCGCTGGTCGCCTATGGCTATCTGTCGATCGGCTGTTTTCCGTGCACGCAGCCGGTGCAGCCTGGCGATGACGCGCGCAGTGGCCGCTGGGCCGGGCACGCCAAGACCGAGTGCGGCATCCATTTGTCGGGGCTGGAGAAGTCACTGACCGACGCCTCGCTTTAGGATCTTTTGGGATCCCGGATTTTTGGGATCCAGGTTTTTGAACTTGGGAATTTTCTTGATGAGCGAATTGATAGCGGAAACCGCCACCCGCCTGTGGACGCCGAATGGTTTCTGCGAGGACGAGTGGGTTCATGCCGAAAGCGCCGAGGCGCTGGTCGGCAATGGCCGCTTCATCCTGCCGCTGCAGGCGTTTCTCGGCCTCGATCCGGAGGTGCGGCGGTCGGCGAAGGAACGCATTGGCGTGCTGCTGCAGCCCGGCGACCAGCTCGAAAAGATCGCCGGCCTGCTCGACCAGCTGTCGCTGGTGGCGCTGGCGTTTCCGGCGTTCAATGACGGCCGCTCGTTCTCTAAGGGCGAATTGCTGCGCAGCCGTTATCATTTTGCCGGCGCCATGCGCGCCACCGGCCAGGTTCTGATCGACCAGCTGCCGCATATGCTGCGCCTCGGCTTCGACGAATTCGAGGTGTCGCACCCGGTGCTGCTGAAGCGGCTCGAGCAAGGCCGCACCGGCGGACTGCCGCTGTTCTACCAGCCGGCGGTGAAGCCGGAGGCCAAAGGCCCGAAATATTCCTGGCGGCGGGTGCGCGCCGGCTGATCCGCCCCGCGGAACCAAAGCCGCATCTGGTCGGACCACATTGCCGATTCAGTCTTTTATTTTGCCCGTCCCCGCTTTAGGATAGGTCTATTATTTCGAGATCCGAAATAAATGTGTGGCCACAAGGGAGGAACCGGATATGGCTGGCAAGAAGATATTGATGCTCGTTGGCGAGTTCAGCGAGGAATACGAGATTTTCGTCTTTGAACAGGCCATGCATGCGGTGGGCCACACCGTCCATGTCGTCTGTCCCGACAAGAAGGCGGGCGATATCCTGAAGACCTCGCTGCACGACTTCGAAGGCCACCAAACCTATACGGAAAAGCTCGGCCACGACTACATTCTCAACAAGACGTTTTCCGAGGTCAACCCGGCCGAATACGACGCCGTCTACGCGGCGGGCGGGCGGGGCCCGGAATATATTCGTATCGACAAGCGCGTGCAGGCGCTGGTGCGGCATTTCCACGACACCGGCAAGCCGATCTTCACCATCTGCCACGGCGTGCAGATCCTAATCGCGGTCGACGGCGTCGTGCGCGGCAGGGAAGTCGCGGCGCTGCAGTATTGCGAGCCGGAAGTCACGCTGGCCGGCGGCATCTATATCGACGTTGCGCCGACCGGCGCCCATGTCGACGGCAATCTTGTGTCGGCCAAGGGCTGGCCGGGCCTTGCCGCCTTCATGCGCGAATGCCTGAAAGTGCTGGGCACCGAGATCCGCCAGGGCGAGATCCTGATGCGCGACGAACGCCAGGCGGCTTGATTTAGAGTCCTAAATAAACCGCCGCGCAGGCAGCGCGGCGGTGCGTCTACATGGCCATCCGCGCTTCGCGGAACGACACCAGCTTGTTGCGGCTCTCGTCCCACAGCGCCAGCTTGACGCAGCGCAGGCTGTCGAACAGCGTTATGCGGCCGATCTCACGCAGCTCCGGATAGTCCCTCAGCACTTCCGGAAGCCGGTAGCATGGCACCTTGGCGGAGAGGTGGTGCACGTGATGGACGCCGATATTGCCAGTGAGCCAGCTCAGCACCGGCGGCAGGTCGTAATAGGACGAGCCGTGCAGGGCGGCGCGCTGGAATTCCCACTCGGAGTCCTTTGTCCACTCCGTCTCCTCGAACTGATGCTGGACATAGAACAGCCAGATGCCGGCCGATCCGGCGAGGATGACGATCGGCAAATGGACGACCAGGAACGCGCCGGGGCCAACAAACCAGATGAGCAGGGCAGCGATGACGGCGATGGCGAGATTGGTGGACATCGACGACACCCAAGGGGTGAGACCGCCCCGCATCATGCCCAAGGGCAGTCTCTGCTCGAAAATGAAGATCCAAATCGGGCCAAGGCCAAACATCACCAGCGGGTGGCGATAGAGGCGATAGGCGAGCCGACCTCGCCACGACAGTTGCCGATATTCGGCCACGGTCAGCGTCTTGATGTCGCCCGTGCCGCGCTCGTCGAGATTGCCGGCGCTGGCGTGATGGGTTGCGTGGGCGCGGCGCCAGCAATCGTATGGCGTCAGCGTCAGCACGCCAAGCACGCGGCCGATCCAGTCGTCGGCATAGCGATTGGCAAAGAACGAGCCGTGGCCGCAATCGTGCTGGATCATGAAGATCCGCACCAGAAAGCCGGCGGCCGGAAGGATGAGGACCAGACCCCACCAATGGCCATAGGCATAAGCGGCCGAGGACAATGCCCACAGCGTGGCGAAAGGGATGAGGGTGATGGCGAGTTCGACGGCGCTGCGACGCCTGTCGGGCTTTTTATAGCGCGACAGGATTTTCAACCAGGCACGCTTGCTGTTTGCCACAGCTTCGGGGGAAATCATGTTCATCATGAAACATAGGCGGTGCAGGGCGCTGCCACAAGATGGGGTCACGCAAAGTTACTGCGCGTAAATGTCGCGCGATGCGAGGAGTTTCCGGCCGCAATCGCCGGGCGCGCCGCCGGCAACGGCGTCTACCGACGGCGCCCGCCTGCGACCATGTTGGCTTCGATGCCGTCCAGGCGGTCAAGCAATTCCTTCAAACGGTCGGGAATATCGGACTCCGTGCGGTAGGCCGGCAAGGTGCGCAGAAAGCGCTTGGTCGCTTCGGTGCCGAGCTGGCGCCGGATATCGGCGGCGAGCCCGTCGCGTTTTTCGCCATTCCTGCGGGGCATCATCCAAAATCCTGTGTCGGCTTCGAAACTCTTCCAGGGGAGGAATGGTTCCCGCTTTGTAGTATCCTGGCAAGCAAAGCCGGCAGCTGTGGTAAAGTTTGAATTAAAATCGAAAGGTCTGCGCCGTCCGCCATCAAGCCGCGACAGCGGCTGCAGTATCGCTTGCCCCTTGATTTTTGGCCGCTAAACCTCGATATCGGGCGCAAATCCACACCATTCGAAATGACGGGAAACGGCGATGAGCGACCAGGCAAAAGACGAACGCGCGCCCGATGAAGCCGAGAAGACCGAGGCTGCCGCGGAGCCAAGGGAAGGCGGCGTCGACGGCGACTATGAAGCGCTTGTGCGGCTTCTGAAGGAAAACGAAGAGCTGAAGGATCGCGCGCTGCGCGTCGCGGCCGACATGGAGAATTTGCGCCGCCGCACCGCCCGAGACGTCCACGACGCGCGCGCCTATGCGGTCGCCAATTTTGCCCGCGACATGCTGTCGGTATCAGACAATCTGCGCCGTGCGCTGGATGCCATCCCGGAGGAGGCCAAGGCATCGGGCGATGCCGGCTTCAAGGCGCTGATCGACGGCGTCGAGATCACCGAGCGCGCCATGCTGTCGGCGCTGGAGCGGCACGGTGTGAAGAAGCTCGAGCCCGAGGGGGAGAAATTCGACCCGAATTTCCACCAGGCGATGTTCGAGGTGCCCAATCCCGACGTGCCCGCCAACACGGTCGTCCAGGTCGTGCAGCCCGGCTATTCGATCGGCGAGCGCGTGCTGCGGCCGGCCATGGTCGGCGTCGCCAAGGGCGGCCCCAAGCATGTGGCAAGCGAAGCGCCGGAGCCGGGGCCGGTCAACGAGCAGGCTGAGAAGGATGCGTGAATGATGAATGGTCAATAGTGAATGGTTAGTAGTTGGTAGAAAGTAGTTTGTAGAAGCCAGACGGGCTTCGTTTCTATCATTCACTATTCATCATTCACTATTCATCATTCACTATTCACTATTCACTATTCACTATTCACGCAGCGAAGCGCTGCGCTTCCCCGCCATAATAGTTGACGTAGCGGGCGCCGATCTCCTTGACCGGCATCACCACGAACACGTCGACCGTCGAGAATTCACGATCGATGACGCAGCCGTCGCCGATGCGCGCGCCGACGCGCAGATAGCCCTTGACCAGCGGCGGCATGGCGGCGATCGCCGCCTTGGCATTGACGGCCTCGATCGGCATCAGATCCATGGAACAATAGCGCCCGGCGACGGCACGCACGTCCCAGGATGAATTCGTCCGGCAGTGATGGGCAAGATAGGTCAGCGCCTCGGCATGTGCCGCCGGCACGGTGCCGTGGAACGACGCGCAGCCTGTCATCACGCCGATGCCGTAATGGTTGATATAGGCCCAGATGCCTTGCCACAGCGCCTCGATGGTGCGCTTCGAACGGTATTCCGGCAGAACACAGGAGCGGCCAAGCTCAAGGAAGCGCTGGCCGGGATGCCGGGCGATCAACTTGGTCAGCTCGAATTCGCCCTCGGAATAGAAGCCGCCGGCTGCTGCGGCAATCTCCTGCCGCAGCAGGCGGTAGGTGCCGACGATGCGGCGATGCTCGGGGCCGGAAAGCGAAGTATCGAAGACCAGCAGATGATCGCAGAGGGGATCGAAGCGGTCGGCATCGCGGCGGTCCTGCATCTGGAACAGGTCCTTCCTGGCACCAAGCTCGTCGTAGAACACCCGGTAGCGCACTTCCTGCGCGGCAGCGATCTCGGCCTCGTTGCGGGCGAGCCGCACTTCGAGATTGCCGATGCGGCCGAGCGATGCGCCTTTTATGACGGCATCGGCGTTCCGGCCGACAAGCAAAGGCCCGCTGGCGTTCGGCCGAGCATCACATTCCGGCATGACTGTATGCACGAGTGATTCTCCTTCGAGCCATCCCTCTTGGCACGGGGATACGGTGTAGGTGCAACAGGATTGTGACAGTACCGTGATACGGCTCTGCGGGCAATACTTCGTCGGCTGGGTATCGCATGACCCCGGAAACCGAAATTGGTTTCCGGAAAGGATCATGCGAAAAAGTCAAAGTGTTAGAGCGTCCTTTGCGCGTCCAAGAGACGCGGGCGCTCTAATGCCAACCGGCTATCGGGTGATCGAAAGCGGCTCAGGCAGCCACTTGCCCTTCGACCGCGTGAACCAGGGCATCGGGGTCGAGCGGCTTGGTGACGAAGCCGCTGGCACCGTGAGCGAGCACGGCGTGGCGGGTCTTTTCCTGGCTGTCGGCCGACAGCACCATGATCGGCACCGGCGGCACCGCGGTCTCCTCCTCATAGCGGCGGATGGCGGCGATGGCGTCCAGACCGTCCATCACCGGCATATGCAGGTCCATCAGCACCACATCGAAGCGGTGCTTGTGGCCGGTGCTGATGACCGCCTCGACCGCGGCCTTGCCGTTGCCGACCACTTTTACGCGATGCCCGGCCTTCAGCAGCGTGGCGCGGGCCAGCATGGCGTTGATGTCGTTGTCCTCGGCGATCAGCACCGACAGGCCCTGCTGGCGGCCACCAATGGCGTGCACAGCTTGCGCGCCGCGCTTTTGCGGCTGCGGCTCGGCGATGACCGGCGCATGGCTGGTCAAAAGCACGCGCAGCAGTGTCTCGCCGCGCACCGGCCTTGCCAGGAAGGTGGCGTAACCGTTGGCGCGGAACTCGCCAAGCATGCCGCGGTCGGTCGGCGCGATCAGCGTCACCGCCTCGCAATCGGCAAAGCCGCCCTGGCGCAGGCGCCTGAGCAGCCTGCCGTCACTTTCCTCCATGGCAGCATCGACCAGAAGCACGTCGCAGCCCTCGGCGAAAGGGGTGGCCTGGGCGGCGGTGGTGGCCAGATCGACCGTGCCGCCATTGGCGCGAATGGTGCGGGCGATGGCTTCGGCCTCGACGAGATTCTTCGACACGATCACCGCATGCCGGCCCGACAGCGCGTTCTGGCGGATCTGCGGCGCCTCGACTGCGGAAATAGCGGGAATCTCGAAGACGAATTCGGACCCCTGGCCAAGCCGGCTCGACACCGAGATAGTGCCGCCCATGGCGGTCACCAGGCGCTTGGAAATGGCAAGACCGAGGCCGGCGCCGCCATGCGCACGGGTCGAGGTGCCGTCGGCCTGTTCGAAGTCCTCGAAGATGCGCTCCATGTCCTCCTCACGCAGACCGGGGCCGGTGTCAGCGATGGTGAAGCGGATGCGATCGGTGGTTTCGGTGCGGACGCGGGCGATGCTTACCAGAACGCCGCCGCTGTCGGTGAACTTGACGGCGTTGCCGATGAGGTTGAGCAGCACCTGCCTGACCCTGCCGGGGTCGGCGGTGATCAGCTGCGGCACGTCGGGTTCGACATGGCAGCCGAGGCCGATATCCTTGGCAAAGGCCCGCGCCGCCAAGAGTTCGACGACGTTGTCGGCGATCTCACGCACCGACATCGGCTGCGGTTCCGGATCGAAGCGGCCGGCCTCGATCTTGGAGTAATCGAGCAGGTCCTCGATCAGAGCCAGCAGCGCGCTGGCCGAGGTCGAGATGGCGCCGACATAGGTCCGCTGCTCGGGCGAAAGGCTGGTGTCGGCGAGAAGCCGCGCCATGCCCATGATGCCGTTCATCGGCGTGCGGATCTCGTGGCTGACGGTGGCGAGGAAGCGCGATTTGGCTTGGCTGGCATATTCGGCCCGCTCGCGGGCGGTGATCAGCGACGATTCGGCGCGCTTGCGGGCAGTGATGTCGCGGGCGATGGCACGATGCGAAACGGCGCCGCTGTCCTTGTCGCGCACCGACAGCTCGATCCAAGAGAACCAGCGTGGACCGTCCGGCGTGCGAATGGCGACGTCGGTGGAACTCAGGCATTCATGGTCGGAAAAGGCGGCGTCGGGGACGATGCCGACATCGATGCCGAGTTCGGCCAAGGTCTTGCCGGCAAGGTCGCGCTGGTCGGTTTCGACAAGGTCGGCGAAAACCTTGTTGGCGTAGACGATGTGGCCGTCGCGGTCGCGGTGGACGACGAGATCGCCGAGCGCATCGATCAGCCCGCGGAAGCGCTCCTCGCTCTCCTGCATCTCCCACATGCGGTCGGCCAGCGTCTCGATCTCGGCGCGGCTGCGGGCCGCCGTCGCGCCGAGCAAGGCCACCGCGCGGCGCTCGGCGCGCCTGTTGCGCAGATGCATGGCGAGCCCGGCCATGGCTGTCGCCAAAAGGCCGATGGTGATGAAGATCGGCGCTCCGGTCAGATGCGACAGGCCTGCCAGCACGACGATGGCGACGAGCGTCAGGAACGGCAGGCCTTCGCGGTTGGCATCCGGCAATTCCGGCGCCAGCGGTGGAGCGGCGACAAGCTGCCGCCCCTCGGGAGCCGTCCCGTCGGCCCGTTCGGCTGGTTCCGCCTCTCTGATGCCGGGTTCCGCAATCATACGGAACTCCTGCCAGATAGAGCTTATGGAAGGTTGTGGCGGATCGTTCGAATTTTAGCGGTCGCGCTCTTTTTGTCCCTTGTTGCCCTTGGGCTCACATGTCCACCACCACTCGGCCGCGGATCCTGCCCTCGACGATGTCATGCGCCGCGCCGATGATGCCGTCGAAGCCGATGCTCGTCGACAGGCTGGCAAGCTTTGCGTGATCGAGATCGGTGCCGATGCGGCGCCAGGCCTCGATGCGGACCGCCTTGGGCGCCATCACGGAATCGATGCCGAGCAGGGAGACACCGCGCAGGATAAACGGAGCGACGCTTGCTGGCAGGTCCATGCCGCCGGCGAGGCCGCAAGCGGCGACGGCGCCGCCATAGGAGGTCATCGACAGAACGTTGGCCAGCGTGTGGCTGCCGACAGCATCGACGCCGCCGGCCCAGCGTTCCTTGGCGAGCGGCTTTGCCGGCTGGGTAAGCTCGTCGCGTGAGATCACTTCGGCCGCGCCAAGGTCTATCAGGTAAGGGCGTTCGGCACTGCGGCCGGTCGAAGCGATGACGTGATAGCCGAGGCTGGACAGGATCGAGACCGCAACCGAGCCGACGCCGCCGGCAGCACCCGTCACCACCACCGGGCCGCGGTCGGGCACGATGCCGTGCCGCTCCAGCGCGATGACGCAAAGCATGGCGGTGTAGCCGGCGGTGCCGACCGCCATCGCATCATGCGGGCTCATGCCGTCCGGCAGCGGCACCAGCCAGTCGCCGTTGACGCGGGCGCGTCCGGCATAGGCGCCGAAATGCGTCTCGCCGACGCCCCAGCCGTTCAATATGACGCGATCGCCCTTGCGCCAGTCGGGATTGGAAGACGAGGTGACGGTGCCGGCGAAATCGATGCCCGGCACCAGCGGCCAGCGGCGGATCACCGGTGCCTTGCCTGTTATGGCAAGACCGTCCTTGTAGTTCACCGTCGTCGCCTCGACCGCGACGGTAACGTCCCCCTCCATCAGGTCTGCCTCGGTGAGTTCGGTCACTGCGACCGACTGTTTTTTCTCGGCGTCGCGCGAAACGAGGATGGCTTTGAAGGTTTCGAGCATTTTTTCTCCTCGAGGCGTTCGGTTCTGAAGTGTGTGGCGCCCAGCCAGTGAGGTCAATCGTGCGAGGTCCCGCGCCCCCAGCCAATGAGTTCATCGAAGACGACCAGCACGGCACCGACCGAAATGAAGGCGTCGGCGAGGTTGAAGACGGCGAAGGACCAGACCGGCGTATGGAACAGGATATAGTCGATGACATGGCCATAGGTAGCGCGGTCGATCAGATTGCCGAGCGCACCGCCAACGATCAGCGCGAAACCGACGCGGGCAAGCAGGTGGCCGGGCGGCGTGCGGGCAGCGAGGTAGAGCACGAAAGCGACCACCAGGACCGCGACGACCACCAGGCCGGTGTCGCCAAAGGACGAAAACAGCGAAAACGCGATGCCGGTGTTGTAGGTGCGGTACAGTGCCAGGAACGGCAACAGATCGAGCCTTTGCTGAAAGGCAAGGCCGGTCTCGACCAGATACTTCAGCCACTGGTCGAACGCTATCGCGGCGACGACCAGAAGAGCGTAGGGGCTCCAGGACTTCATGGTTTGCAGTTTCACGGTTTGGGATGTCACGATCCGGCTTCCTCCGGGCCGAGCTTCAGCGCGCCGCGCCGGATCTCGAACAGCATGACGCCGGTGGCCACCGCCAGGTTGAGCGAATCGGCGCGGCCGGCCTGCGGTATCCGCAGCAATCTGTCGCAGCTTGCAGCCAACTCGTCAGGCAGGCCTTGCTGCTCGTTGCCCATCATCAAAAGCACCGGACCTTTTGAAAAATCGACCGATCTGTAATCGACCGCACCCTTAAGATGTGTGCCGGCGACGAGGCCGGGAAAGCTCTTTCGCCAGGCGAGGAAAGCCTCAGGCGTCGCCTTGGCGACCGGCACGGCGAAGATCGAACCCATGGTGGCGCGCACCGTCTCGACCGAAAAAGGATCGGTTGTCTCGCCGACCAGGATGACACCCGTGGCGCCGACGGCGTCGACTGTGCGGATGACGGTGCCGAGATTGCCGGGGTCGCGCACGCGGTCGAGCGCCACCCAGACGTCGCCGTCCTGGGCGCGGATGTCCTTCAGCGGCAGGAATTTCTGTGAGAACACGCCGACGACCATTTGCGGATTGTCGCGGCGGGTGATGGCGACCAGCACCTTTTCCGAAACTTCAAGCACGGTGCCGCCGGCGGCAACTGTGCGCGCCGCGACTTTTTCGACCGCCGCATTGCCGCGTGCGGCCTTGGCGAAGACCAGTGTCCTGATCGTCCAGCCGAGATCGAGCGCGTCGATGACCAGCTTCAGGCCTTCGGCCATGAAGGCATTCTGCTGGTCGCGGAATTTCTTCAAGGCGAGCGCCTTGATGTCCTTGATCAGCGGATTGGCGAGGCTGGTGACTTCCTTCACCTGCCCTGGCGCGCCTGCGTGCCGTTCGTATGTACTCATTCAGGCCACCCAGCGCGAGAACAGCGAGGTCGACAGCGCCCGGCCGGCGGATTTCTCGCGAATGATCAACTCGCCCGATTCGACCGTGCCGCCCATGCCGGCGAAGGTGTCGCGCAGCAAGGCATGGATGGCGAAGAAGGAGGCGCGGATCGAATAGGCGGTCAGCACCACGGCGAGCGGCTTCGGCGTCAGGATGGCGCGGCAGATGTCGGTCAGCGCCGGCAGATCCTCGAATAGCTGCCAGACCTCGCCCTTCGGTCCGCGGCCATAGGCGGGCGGGTCGAACAGGATGATGTCATAGCGGTTGCCGCGGCGCTCCTCGCGTTCGGCGAATTTCACGGCATCGTCGACGATCCAGCGGATCGGCTTTTGCGACAGGCCCGCCATCTCCTGGTTTTCGCGGGCCCAGCCGATCGCTTTCTTGGAAGCATCGACATGGGTGACCTCGGCGCCAGCACGCGCCGCCACGAGCGAAGCAAGGCCGGTGTAACCGAACAGGTTCAGCACCTTGACCGGCCGTTTTGCCGCCGCGATCAGCCCGGCCATGTGGTCCCAATGCGAGGCCTGCTCGGGAAAGACGCCGACATGGCGAAACGAAGTGAAGCGGCCGAGATAGTCGATGCCGTCATGCTTCATCGGCCAGGTCTCGCCGAGCGGTGTCTTCGGAAAGCGCCAGCGGCCGATGCCTTCCTCGTCGGTATCGCCGGTGAAAATGGCGTCGGCGCGCTCCCAGTCTCTGGCCGGCAAAGCCTTTTGCCAGATCGCCTGGCCCTCCGGCCGAACGATGCGGTAGGGGCCGTATTGCTCGAGCTTTTCTCCGGCGCCGCTGTCGAGCAGCGCGTAGTCCTGATTGGGACCGACTTCGAGGATCAGCGGCAAATGTTCGGCAGGCAGCGCGCCGTCGCGGCGCGACAGCAGGCGTGGCGCGGCTTTAGGCTCGGACCGGTCCTGCGGTTTTGTCTCCGGACCAGCAGTTCGATTGGCGTCGCGCTGCCGCGGCTGCTCCGCCACGCCCTTCGCGGGCGGGCGGCTGTCGCGGCGTTTGTCGCGAAAAGGTTTCAAGAAGGCGCATCTCCGGGCGGCGGCTCGGCCGCTTCTGCCACAGCACATTGACCGGCGCAACAAAGCGGCCGCCGGCATTTGCGAAAGGATCAGCCGCGCCGGATCGAAAGCAGGGCGACGACGAGCGCTATGAAACCGGCGGCCTTGAAGCCGGTGACGACCATATGGCCCGTTTCCCAGCGGCTCCGGATAGTTTCGAAATTGTCCGGGATCGGTCCGGGCACCCAGGTAGCCAGGACATCGTTTGCCGGTTTGACCAGCGCAACCCACGCCACAAGGGCCATCAGGTAAAGCATGGTGGCGGCCAACGCCCACCAGAATGCCGGGCGGTCGCCGCGCAGCATCCATGCGAGTAGACCCGGACAGACGATCGCCGCCACGTCCAGCGGTGCGCCGATAGTCGCGAAGAATTGGAACTGAGCGTTGAAGACCGTAGTTTCACGCCAAAGCGAAGGCGACCATCTGGTCAGTCGCGGCACCGATTCTAGCACATGGGCGAAGGATGGCCCAAGGCTGAGCGCAGCGACGGTGGTGGTCAAAATCGACCAGAACAATAGGAACCCGCGGATTTCCATAGGTTCGAACAACGGAGCGAGGCCGTAGATGTTCCCGTCCGCTACCATGTTGCTTGCCGCCGAAAGTGCTGGGGCTCTATCGTCGATTGAAACCAGGTTATGATTCATGTCCCGTGCTGAACGCCTGCTCGACCTGATCCAGATACTGCGCCGTCATCGCCGGCCGGTCAGCGGTCGCAGCCTTGCAGGCGAAATGGGCGTGTCGATCCGCACGCTCTATCGCGATATTGCCGCGCTGCAGGGGCAGGGCGCGCGGATCGAGGGCGAGGCGGGATTGGGTTATGTGCTCAGGCCCGGCTTCATGCTGCCGCCCTTGATGTTCACCGACGAGGAGATCGAGGCGATCGTGCTCGGTTCGCGCTGGGTGGCCAAGCAGCCGGATTGGCGGCTTGCGAACGCTGCCACCGACGCGCTGGCCAAGGTCGCCGCGGTGCTGCCGGACGATTTGCGTGAAGATCTCGATGCCTCGACGCTGCTGGTCGGATCGCGCACCGAGGTCATCGAAGGCATCGATCTCGGCGTGGTGCGGCAGGCCATCCGCGAGGAGCACAAGCTGAGCTTTGTCTATCGCGATGCCGGCGGCGCTGCCTCCGAGCGCACCGTCTGGCCATTTGCGCTCGGCTTCTTCGACAAGGTGCGCGTCGTCGCGGCGTGGTGCGAGATGCGCCAGGACTTCAGACACTTTCGCGCCGATCGGATATCCGGCCTCAACGCCACCGAGATGCGCTATCCGCGCCGTCGCCAGGTGCTGCTGAGGGAATGGCGGGCGACGCTCGACAAGCCAAGCTAAGGCTGCTGCCCAGGTTAAAGGCTGCCCGCAATAAAGGCTGCTGCCAGAATCTGGCAGTGGGATGCCTTATGCTCCTCCAGTCGAAACCATCTGGAGAGCAATTCATGACACCGCCCAATTTCGTCATCCTCTATGTCGACAAGCCTGAGTACAGCGGCGCCTTTTATAGCGCTCTGCTCGGGCGGGAGCCGGTCGATACCTCGCCGACCTTCGTGCTGTTCGTGCTCGACAACGGCTTCAAGCTCGGCCTCTGGTCGCGTCACACGGTGGAGCCGGCCGCCGCGGCAGCAGGTGGCGGCGCCGAGGTCGTCTTTGCGCTGGATACGCCTGCAGCCGTCGACGCCACCCATGCCGAGTGGGCCGGCCGCGGCCTGACAATCCTGCAGAGCCCGGCCGACATGGATTTCGGCCGGACCTTCGTCGCGCTCGATCCGGATAACCACCGGCTGCGGGTTTATTGGCAAAGGGAATAAGGCAGTAGGTTAGTAAGGCAGTAAGGCAGTAGGTGAATAGGAAATATGATTGGCACGAAGCCGCACGATTGGTACGGCTCCCTACTGCCCTACTGCCCTACTGCCCTACTGCCCTACGCTTGCGCGATACACGGCAATGCCGGCGGCGAGGTCCTCGAGGGCCGCACCGACCGACTTGAACAGCGTGATCTCGTCATCGCTCTGCCGACCTTTTTTCTGGCCGCGTGCCAGTTCATGCAGGTCTGCGACGATGGCTTCCGGTTTCAGCACGCCGGAGGCCAGCGGCTGGACGATATCGCCGGCTTCCTTGATGGCGCCAGCGCGGGTGTCGACATAGACGCGGGCGCGTGCAATCGCGTCGTCGTCGCTTTCGCGCATCGCCGGCGTGAAGCCGCCAACCAGATCGACATGGGCTCCTGGCTTCAAGAGTGCGCCCTTGATCAGTGGCGTGGTGGTGATGGTCGCCGACGACACGATATCGGCCTGGCCGAGTTCGGCGTCGAGATCGCCTGCTGCTTCGGCCGCAAAACCCTCGGCACGCAATTTTGCCGCGAGCTTTTCGGCATTGGCCGGCGTGCGGTTCCAGATGCGGATGTTCTTGATCGGCCGCACCGCCGAATGCGCCTTTGCAAGGAATGGCGACAGCGCGCCGGCGCCGACCACCAGCAGCCGCGAGGCGTCCTCGCGGGCCAGATACGAGGCGGCCAGCGCCGAGGCACAGGCCGTGCGCCACTGCGTCAGCCGCTGGCCGTCGATCAAGGCCTGCGGCTCGCCGGTGGCGCCGTCGAGCAAGAGGTAAAGCCCCATCACCGCAGGCTTGCCTACGGCATTGTTGTCGGGTGACACGGTGACAATCTTGACGCCGATATGGCCATCGGCCGAGGTGCCGGCTGCGTTGAAGTCGGTCCAGGCCGGCATCAAAAGCAGCGTCGAGGCGGCGCCATCGGGCCGCTCGACCGTGTGATGGTGCCTGATCGGCTGCACAGCGCCGTCGCGAAAAGCGGCGCGCAACGTCTCGACCAGCCCGGAAAAGGTCAGCGCACGGTCGACCTCGGCGGCGGAAATGGTCAGCATGGAAGGCTCCGTGGAGAAATAGGCCAGCTGCGCTTCAGGCCCGAACCGCGGCTCAGTTCGTCGGCTTCGGCAAGGCCGGGCCCTGCGCCGCGGTGGGCGCGCGGCTGACCGCCTGGCGCAGGTTCTCAGCCTCGGCGCCGCGCTGGCGCGCCAGCTTGCGGTAGCGACCCTGCTTGATCCAGGTCGCCAGGCTGCCGACGATCATGCCGATGGCCAGCGCCAGGAACAGGAAAATGAAGAGCGGCACGGTCAGCGTCAGCGCCGGATTGCCGGGATTGAACGGATCGAGCGTGAAGGCCACCGGTTCGCGGTTGGCGACGGCCAGCGCAATCAGGATGACGGCCAGCGGCACGAAAACCACGATGAGGATGAAGCGATTGAACATGTTTTTCCGTTCGGAAGAAAAGGCAGGAGCGGGTCGGCGGGCGCCGCGCCTATTTGCCTCCGTTCAGCCTTTCACGCAATTCCTTGCCGGTCTTGAAGAACGGCACCCATTTCTCCTCGACCTCGACGGATTCGCCGGTACGCGGATTGCGGCCGGTGCGGGCAGGGCGGTTTTTCACCGAAAACGCACCGAAGCCGCGCAGCTCGACCCGGTTGCCCTCGGCAAGGGCGTCGGTGATTTCATCGAAGATGGCGCCGACAATGTTTTCGACGTCGCGCAGGAAAAGATGCGGGTTGCGCGTGGCGATGATCTGCACAAGTTCGGATTTGATCATGAAAAGGCTCCCCGTGAAAGCAGTGCCGTCGAAATTATCAGAATGATTTTATTTGCTTTTTTCACTCGTCTCAAGGGTGCCAGACGGAAACGAGACCGTCAAGAAACAAGCGGTCCGCTCCAATTTCGTGAAGGACGTCGCCGCCATAGCCGGGCAGGCCAAGCGCACCGCCGATGGTCTGCGCCATCGTCTTGGAGAACAGGAAACCGCTGCGTTTTTCCGTGTCCTTCCATTCCACCACTTTGAGCTTGGCATCGACACCCTTGCCTGCAAGCCAGTCAATCGCTTCGGCCTCGCCGCCGACCGCGTCGATCAATCTGTTGGTGACCGCCTGCCGGCCGGTGAAGATCGATCCGTCGGCGAGCGCCAGCACCTCCGGTTTGGTCATGTTGCGGCGTTCGGCGACGATGCCGACGAACCAGTCGTAGCTGTCGAGAATGAGCTTGCGGACCATGGCGCGCTCATCATCATTGGTCGGCTTGAAGGGAGACGGCGAGGCCTTCAAGGGCGAGGATTTCACCTCCTCCAGCTTAATGCCAAGCTTGTCCATAAGGCCGCTGACGTCCGGGTACTGGATCAGCACGCCGATCGAGCCGACGATCGATGATTTGCGTGCGACAATATGGTCGGCCGCGGTGGCGATCATATAACCCGCCGACGCGGCGAGCGTGCCGACCTCGGCCACCACCGGCTTGTCGGCGGCGAGCTTGCGCACTTCCTCGTAGATCGACTCGCCACCGACGGTGGTGCCGCCGGGTGAATCGATCGACAGGATCACAGCCTTGACGCGCGGCGACTGACGGATGGCTTCCAGCCGCTTGATCAGTTCTTCGTCTTCGGTGATGGTACCTTCGATCTTGACCTTGGCAATGTGGTCGACAGCCGCGCCAGTGAAGTCGTCGCCATAAATCCAGGCGGAAAAGGCGATCAGCCCGGCTGCTGCGACAACAATCGCCGCAACACGCCAGAATGTCAGCTTGCGGCGCAAGCGGCGGCGGTCGATCAGGTCGTCGGCTCTCAATGCCATGGTCAGCCTCGTAGTCGGTGGGAGCAGATGCTTTTAAAGCAACCATTCGCGCCCGGCTACCGTTTCCTGACGGCCTTGCGCCAAAGGCCGTCTTCGGCGTTCGCGGCACGCTTCAACCTGTCACGTTTACAGGCTCTAACACTCTGCGCCCATATCTGGTATGAGGTACAGGCGCGCCGGGGGCATTTTCGTTGTACAGGGGCGGTTGTCACATTTTTGCGGTTTTCCTCGGCTTGTGCTTGCTTGAGGGCGCCGGCACCCCACCTATAGGGCGGCCTGGCGGGCAGGGGTTTAGAAGAAGCAGTCATGTTAGCGGGACCAATCGAACCGACCAACACCGAGACGGAGTTGGCTCCCAAGGCCGCAGGCTGGGCGCGGGTCGACGCGTTTGACATTGCGCAGCGTCATTCGCGCCGGGTCCGGATTCTCAAGCTGGCCGTGCCGCTGGTCGCCGCCGTGATCGCGGTCGCGTTTCCGGTCTATTCCTATCTCATGGCCCCCGCTGCAATCGAGGTGCAGGCCGACGGCGGCGCCTTTGCCGATGGCAAGCTGGTGATGGCCAATCCCAAACTCAACGGCTTCACCAAGCAGAATCTGCCCTATTCGATGACGGCCCTGCGCGCCATACAGGACGTTAGCAAACAAGGCATCATCGACCTGGAAGGCATCAAGGCCAAGCTGCCGATTGCGGCCGACAACACGGCCGCCATCGATGCCACGCACGGCACCTATGATCGCGACGGCAACACGCTCAGCCTGACCAGCGACGTGACGGTGTCGACCACGGATGGCGTGGTGGCAAAATTCAAATCGGTCTATCTCGACATCGGCGAAGGCACTATGAAGACAAGCGAGCCCGTCGACGTCAGCCGCGGCGGGTCGCGGATCAGGGCGGATTCGATGTCGGTCCAGGACAATGGCAAGGTCCTGGTTTTCGAGAACAAGGTGCGCGTCGACATCGATCCCGCCAGCCTGAAGGCGGCAGAGGCAAAGAGCGGAGAGACCAATGTGGTTCAGTAGTTCGGCACGGCGCCTCGCTGCGATTTCGGCGTTGCTAACCTTGGGGCTGACCTTGGGGACGGCGCCGTCGCTGGCGCAGTCCAAGGCGACCAGCCAAATGTCCGGCCTCAGGCTGTCGGGCGACAAGCCGATCCAGATCGAAAGCGACAAGCTCGAGGTGCGTCAAGCGGAAAGCGTTGCCGTCTTCACGGGCAACGTCAACGTCGTCCAGGGTCCAACTGTGCTCAAGGCCGGCAAAATGACGGTCTATTACGTCAGGGATGCAGGCGCCGCCAAAGGCGCCCAGCCGGCGGGTGCCGCGGCAATGACCGGATCCGCCAACATCGACCATCTCGAGGTCGACGATAAGGTCTACATCAAATCGGACAATCAGGTTGCCACCGGCGACCGCGGCACCTTCGACATGAAGACCGAAGTGCTGGTGCTTTCGGGCAGCAAGGTCGTGCTCTCGCAAGGCGACAACGTGCTTGTCGGCTGCAAGCTCACCGTGCAGATGAAGAGCGGCCTTGCCCAGGTCGACGCCTGCGGCGGCCGTGTCATGATGTCGATCACGCCGCCGGCGAAGTCCGGAGCAGCGAAACCCTGATGACCGGCATATCGTCGCTGCTGGCGCGTCTTCCAGGGCGCGCCGCTAGCAAACTTGCGGCACCGGCCAGGGTCACCGTTGAAGCGGCAAAGTTCAAGGGAACCTTGATCGCCAAGGGGCTGACCAAAAGTTACAAGGGCCGCAAAGTCGTCAGCGGCGTAACGCTGGGCGTGCGCGCCGGCGAGGCGGTTGGGCTGCTCGGCCCCAACGGTGCCGGCAAGACGACCTGTTTTTACATGGTGACCGGCCTGGTGCCGGTTGACGAAGGCACCATCGAAATCGACGGTTTCGACGTCACATCGATGCCGATGTATCGCCGCGCCCGTCTTGGCATCGGCTATTTGCCGCAGGAAGCATCGATTTTTCGCGGCCTGAACGTCGAGCAAAACATCCGGGCCGTGCTCGAAGTGGTCGAAAAGAGCCGCAAGGAGCGTGAGCGCCTGCTCGACGAATTGCTTGAGGAATTCCACATCAGCCATCTGCGCAAGGCTCCGTCGCTGTCGCTCTCCGGCGGTGAGCGGCGGCGCCTCGAAATCGCACGCGCGTTGGCCACGCGCCCCGCCTACATGCTGCTCGACGAACCTTTCGCCGGCATTGATCCGATCGCCGTCGCCGACATCCAGCAGCTCGTGCGCCATCTGACGGCACGCGGCATCGGCGTGCTCATCACCGACCATAATGTCCGCGAGACACTTGGCCTGATCGACCGCGCCTATATCATCCATGCCGGCCAGGTGTTGACCCATGGCCGGGCCGACGAAGTGGTCGCAAATGCCGATGTGCGGCGGCTTTATCTCGGCGAGGGATTTACGCTCTAAATGCGAACTTCCGGTTCGAACGCGATTTCCGGCGTAGTCCAGTAGCTTTTTCTTCAATTTTCTGCCTGAAATCGCGCTGGCAGGCGAGTTTTGCCGCTCCTCGTCTTGACAAGCAAAAGCCGGGCCAGTTTCTATGCTGGCCTGGAAAATTCTTTCCAGCAGTGCGGGTGCGTAGACGGGGCGTTTGAAACCGAACCATGGCGTTGGCGGCAAAACTACAGCTACGACAGTCGCAGTCGCTGGTGATGACGCCGCAGCTGATGCAGTCGATCCGGCTGCTACAGTTCACCCACCTCGAGCTGGAACGCTTCATCGACGACGAGATCGAACGCAATCCCCTGCTGGAACGCGCCGAACCGCAGGAGGACGCCGCCAGCGACCAGGCGCAGAAGAGCGACGCCGCACCGGAATCGGCCGCCGGCGGCGACTGGTTCGAAGCGGAGACGGCGTGGAGCGCCGAGGCGATCTCGGAAAAGCTCGATACGTCGCTGGAAAACCTGTTTCCCGACGATCCCGGTACGAGCGAGCGGCTCGGGCCCGACCTGACGGCGCAATGGAAATCGGCGTCCGGCAACAGTTCGGCGTCTTCCTCCGACGGCTTCGACGTCGCAGATATGGCGGCGGCTGCCATCACGCTGCGCGACCATGTCGGCGAGCAGGTGGCGCTCGCCTTTGCCGATCCGGCGGCGCGCCTGATCGCCGGCGAGCTTGCCGATGGCCTCGACGAGGCCGGCTACATGCGTGCGGATATGGCCGAGATCGCGGCCCGCCTCGGTACAGACGCCACGGCGGTGGC